>JAAURV010000011.1 GCA_012032065.1 Hyphomicrobiales bacterium | reverse complement strand
CTCGCGCTCGAAGTCTTCGGCAGGCAGCGCAAGCGCACCGCCGGGTGTGTGCGAAATGGCGTTGTAGACGAGCACACCAGGCGCACCGAGTTCGGCTTCGAGGTCTTGCATCGCCGCGGTGAGAGAGCCCGGCTGCGCGGCGTCCGCCGCCGCGATGGCACTGCGGGCACCAGCTTGGGACAACGCCGCCTGGTACTCGCGCAGCTTGTCGACGCGACGGGCCACCAGGCCCACGGCGAACCCTTCGCGCGCAAAGCGCTCGGACACTGCCGAGCTCACGCCCGGCCCCATACCGATGATGAAGATCGTCTTCATGATCTGATCCCTCTCAATCCTTGCTCGCCGCCGTTGCGACGCGCGATATACCCAAAAAGCCCACCTCCATCACGCCCTGTGCAATGCCTTCGGCAAACGCTGCCTGGTCGACACCCGCATCGGGATGGAGCGCAAAGTCGGCTTGCCACACGGCGCGCGTGCGACGACCGCCATCGAGAGCCAGCAGCGCCACGCCTGAGCGGTGATAAGCGAGCGGCAACGGCGATTGGTGCACGGTGTAGACGTAGCGCATCGCTTCGTCCGAGCGGTCGATCAGCCGCTCCTCGAGCGCCATGCCGTTGCGCAGATGGATGGCGCGCACCGCACCGGCTTCATCGCCGCCGCCAGCAAAGGCACGAGTTTCGCGCTCCGCCGGGCGGGTTGATTTTCTCTGAGTGGCGGTGCACCAGATTTATTCTGGAGTGCTGAGAATTTTGAAGGAATTTGAACTGCGTCCTCCTCGTCCGTGCCTATTCGTCGGCGGGGAGGAGGAACTCAAACTGCTTCCTTCAAAATAGATCACCCCTTCAATTCCACCACCCCTTCCCCTCCTTCTTCGGATGCCGCAGTACGCCGTCGCCTTCCTTTGGCGGTTCGATTTCCATGAGGTAGCGGTGGACGGGGCTCATGCGTTGGTAGAGTTCGGGCGTCAGGTGATCGAGCTGCACCAGTTGCTGCGGCAGGTCGCGGCGGGTGTAGGTCAAATGCAGCATGCGGCGGCGGGTGTCGTCCTGTTTCTTGGTGCCCGGAGTGCCACATCGATGAATTGCAGATGATGGCGGAGCCCGCAGGTGCTGTTACCTTGACTTCGCCTGGATAGGGAGCCCCCAGATCCTTTGGCACGCGGGCCTGGTCCTCGAGCGAAAGCGGGGCGGGCTCCCAGTCGCCGATGTTGACGTGGGGCACATTGATCGGCGCCCACCACTGCGAGCCCGGCACCACCCGCGTTGGCCCGTTGGTGAGCGTCATGTCATCCAGCATGATCATCGAGTTCGCCACCCACCAGTCGTCGGCGAATTTTTTCGGCACGTCGACATGCAAGTCCTGCTGGCCATAACCCTTCACCGGATCGCGCAGGTTCGCGCCATGCAGTTTCATCTCGCCAAGCAGATAGTGCGAGGCGGCGAGGATGGGCGCGATCTCCAGGCATTTGTCGAAGGCGCTCGTCTTGTTGAAGATGTTGGAGATGCGGCGCGCGCCCGGCTCGACATGAACCTCGTGACCGCCGCGATCCTTCTCCTCGCCATGAATGCGCTCGAACTCGGCGCGCATGGCCGCGAGGTCAGTCTCGTCCAGCACATTCTCGACGATGAAAAATCCAAGCTCGTCCATCTGGCGCATTTGCGCTGATGTGATGGCGTTGGGGCCAACGCCCAGTTCGCGCAAGGCCTGTCTGGTGTACATGGCCATTCCTCCCGATGTTTTGTGCGAAGACTGAAATTGGTGGGCGCAGCTGTCAAGCGCATTGGCGAAAATCAACTGGGCGGCGAAGAGGAACGCGATCAAACGCCGCATCGGGCGACCTCCTTGGTTAGCGTGGAAATGAAAGAGGCCCGGCGCTCCTCGAGGGAGTGCTTCGGGCCTTGGCAGATTCGTGGAAACTTAGGACAATACAGCCGAAGCACCGGACAGCTTCAAGACAGGAATCTTTTTTGGGCAAGAATATTTTGGCACGGTGACAAGTTCCCGTTCTAATGGCAAAAACGGCGAATCATATCGGCGGAGGAGGTCCCATGCTGGCCCGAAAGCTTGGTCTTGCGGTTGTAACCTTGTGTTTCCTGAGCGCGCCGGCGCTCGCGGCGAAGTGCGGCTCCACGGGTGCGGGCTACGAAGCCTGGAAAAGGGCGTTCATGTCCGAAGCCAAGGCCAATGGCGTCAAGCAGCGCGGCCTTTCCGCGCTTGCGGGCACCAAATATTCGACCGGCACCATCCGCGCCGACCGAAGCCAGAAGAGCTTCAAGCTTTCCCTCGGCGCCTTCATGGCGAAGCGGGGTGCCGGAGGAATCGTGGCGCGCGGCCGCTCACTTAAGCGTTCCAACGCCGCGCTCTTTGCCTCGCTCGAGAAGCGATACGGCGTTCCGCCTGGGCCGCTCTTGGCGATCTGGGGTATGGAAACCGGTTTCGGCGGTTTCACCGGCAGCCAAAACACGATCTCCGCCGTGGCCACGCTCGCCTATGATTGCCGCCGCTCGGGCTATTTCACCGAGCAGCTCTACGCCGCGCTAAAACTGATCGACCGCGGATCGCTCTCGGCCGCTTCGCGCGGCGCCATGCATGGCGAAGTGGGGCAGACGCAGTTCCTGCCGAAGAACATCCTGCTTTATGGCGCGGATGGCGATGGCAACGGTTCTGTCAATCTCAACTCGAAAGCCGATGCGCTCGCCTCCACCGCCAAATTCCTGCGCGGCCATGGCTGGTCGGCGGGTGGCGGCTATCAGCCGGGGCAGGCGAACTTCGGCGCGATCCAGGGATGAACGCCGCGAGCGTCTATCAGCGCGCCATCGCCATCATCGGCAAGCAGATCGACGGCAAGTGATCAAGAACAGCGACGTCGGCCATCCCTTCTACAGGCCACTGTGGCGGCGAATCGTCATCGTGGCCTTCGTGGCCGCATGGTTCGGGTACGAAGCCTATTCGAAGGACGGACTGTGGACCGTGCTTTCCGCCGCCATGCTGGGTTATGCCATCTGGACCTTCTTCATCGCCTGGCCGAAGGATGAGGACGGCGCTTAGACAGGCGCGGTTTCCAGCGCTATTGTTCGGGCTCAGACTTGGGGAGCCGACATGACGTCCAAAACCAATCTCACGATTAATCCGCAGCGCCTTTGGGACGCACTGATGGAAACGGCGCAGTATGGCGCAACGCCCAAGGGCGGCATCAAGCGGCTCACGGTTTCCGACGAAGACAAGAAGGTGCGCGACTGGTTCAAGCGTGAGTGCGAGAAGCTGGGCTGCACCGTGCAGGTGGATGAAGTGGGCAACATGTTCGCCACGCGCTCCGGCCGCCGTAAGGATGTCGCTCCCATCGCCATGGGATCGCATCTCGACACGCAGCCGACGGGCGGCAAGTTCGATGGTGTGCTGGGCGTTTTGGGTGCGCTCGAAGCGATGCGCACGCTCGTCGACATGGGCTACGAGACCAACGCGCCCGTCATGATCGTCAACTGGACCAATGAGGAAGGCTCGCGTTTCGCGCCCGCCATGCTCTGTTCCGGCGTCTATGCCGGCGTGTTCACGCCCGAGTTCGCTTACAGCCGCGAAGACCGCCAGGCCATCAAGCTCGGCGATGAACTGGAGCGCATCGGCTACAAGGGCAAGGAGAAGGCGGGCGCCATCAAGTTTCAGGCGATGTTCGAACTGCACATCGAGCAGGGACCGATCCTCGAAGCGGAGAGCAAGATGATCGGCGTCGTCACCGGGGTTCAGGGCATGCGCTGGTACGAGGTCACGCTCAAAGGTCAGGAAAGCCACACCGGCGCAACACCGATGGGCCTTCGCAAGAACGCGCTGCTCGGAGCGGCGCGCATGATCGATGCGATCAACACGGTAGGGCTCAATCATCTGCCGGGTGTTGCCAGTGTCGGCCTCATCGAGAACCGGCCCAACAGCCGCAATGTAGTTCCAGGCGAAGCATTCTTCACCGTCGATCTTCGCCATCCCGATGAAGGCGTCCTTGATCTGATGGAGAAGGAGTATCAGGAAGCCATTGCAAGGATCGCTGACGAACTCCGGATTACGATGGAAGAGAAGCGCATCTGGAAATCGCCGGCAGTCAAATTCGCGCCGGAACTCATCACCTGCGTGCGCGAAGGCGTGAAGCTAGCGGGCTTCCAGTCGCGCGACATGGCCTCGGGCGCGGGCCACGACGCCGCCTATATCGCGCGGGTGGCGCCGACGACGATGATCTTCGTGCCCTGCCTCAACGGCATTTCGCACAACGAGGAAGAATCGACCACCTTCGACGAATGCGCCGCCGGCGCGCAGGTGCTGCTCAACGCTGTTCTCGCCCATGACCGGTCGCAGGCGTGAGGAACGATCTCTCCGCGCGAGCGCGGGAATTGGCGCTGACCTTCACCTCATGGCCATCCGTTTCGGGATCGCGCCAGGAAGCGGAGCTGCCTCAAAAGCTTTCGGAGCGACTTTCTCACTTCAAGGTCTGGACCTCCCGGATACCGGATGATCCGGCGGAAAGAAGCAATGTTTTTGCGCTGAAACGCGGAAGATCGAACAAGACGATCGTTCTCACCGGCCATTTCGATACGGTTCCCTACGACGACTACGGCGAACTCACGGAACTGGCCTTGCAATCCGAAAAATTGCTGCCGGAAACAATCCGTAGGCTGAGGAATTCCAAGGAGAACGCTCTGGCGCTCGCCGACTTCGAGAGCGGCGATTTTCTGCCGGGCCGTGGGCTTCTCGACATGAAGGCCGGGCTTGCGGCGGGCATAACCGCGATGGAGGCCTATCCGGGCGACATATCGCTGCTCTTCGTCGGGGTTTCCGACGAGGAAGTCAGATCGGCAGGCGCCCGCGCAGCCGTTCCGCAGCTCAAAGCGCTTGCCGCGGAGTTGAGACTCGAAATCGCGCTGGTGATCAATCTCGATTCCATCTCGGATCAGGGCGATGGATCGAAGGGCCGCGCCGTCACTTATGGTTCGATCGGCAAGCAGCTGATTTGTGCATATGTGATTGGCAGGCAGGCCCATGCCGGATATCCGCAGGACGGCGTCAATGCCGCCTATGTGATGGCCGAGCTGATCCGGGCTTTTGAGCTCTCGCCTTTGCTGTCGGAGGCAACGGGCGGGGAAGTGGCCGCTCCGCCGGCAACGCTCTTTGCGAAGGATGGCAAGAGCGGCTACAACGTCACGACGCCTGCATCTGCATTTGCCTACTGGAATACGATGCAGCACCGCCGCTCCGGAGCCGAAGTTCTGGATATCGCGATGTCGCTGGCGGCGGATGCCGTCACTGCGGCGGAACAGAAAACCGGCCGCCGGATTTCGCTCAAGCGCTTTGCGGATCTGCCTAAGACACCGATTGCTTGTGATCCATCACTAGGCCTGCCGGACCAGACCTTTGCGGCGTTTGAAAGCATAACCCGCGATCTTCATTTCACCGAGCCGGCGGTCATTCTGGGTTTCGCCTCCATTCCCTATCCGGCGGTCCTGCTCAAGGATCAGAAACTCCGTGCCGCCATCTCCAAGGCCGTTCGGCCCTTCGGTCTCGCAGAGGTCAACTATTTCGCGGGGATTTCGGATGTGAGCTTCTTCGGCGAAGCGTCGGGCGATCTTTCCGTCGTGGCTGCCAACACGCCGATCTGGGGTTCGGGCTTCGCCATGCCGGAGCCCGGCGGCTATCCCGCCATCAACATCGGACCCTGGGGCCGGGATTATCACACCTGGCTCGAGCGGCTTCACGCGCCCTATGCTTTCGATACGCTGCCCCGTGTGCTGCTGGCGGTCATTGATGCCGTGGCGAAGGCGCGGTAGAGAACTCTACCCAACCAAGAGGAGCATCGAGATGAGCATCAAGCGGATCGGCGCGGGCAATCGCATGAGCAAGGCCGTCATTCACGGCGGCCGGGCCTATCTCTCCGGCTACGTTGCGGAGAAGACGGTGGGCAAGTCGGTGAAAGAACAGACAAACGATATCCTCGCTCAGATCGACGCGGCGCTGAAAGAGGCAGGCACGGACAAGACGATGATTCTGAAGGCAAATATCTGGCTCACCGACATCTCCACCTTCGCGCAGATGAACGAAGCTTGGGATGCGTGGGTGGTTGCCGGGCAGACGCCGGCGCGGGCGACGGTCGAATCGAAACTCGCGGCGCCGGGGCTCGATGTGGAGATCATGGTGGAGGCGGCGGTCTGACGGAATTTCTCTGCCTCGCGCGCGGAGCGCGTGGGGGAGTGGCCCTAAAGGCCGAGGGGCCGGCGATGCAGTGCGCGGTTCTGAATATCTGTATACGGAGCAATATAGGGAGAGCGCTCTTCATCGACACCCGATCGGCGCTTCGCGCCACTTCACCAACAAGTTGGGGAAGAAGCGTTAGTGCGAATCCTTCCAACCGAACCAGAGATACGCTCCCTTCAGATAGTGCGGCCGGAAAGCGGGTAAAGGAAAATTCGCCAGCCGGCGGGTGATGACGTTGGGCATATCCGCCGCCTTCTTCCTGTCCGTCATCAGTTGCGCCACGGCGCGGCCCGACCATGTGCCCATGGCAACGCCGTTGCCGTGATAGGCAAGCGCCGTCCAGACTGTTTTCTTCTCGTCCAGAGGGCCGATGTAGGGAACGAGATCGTAGGCGAGGCACACGAAGCCGCGCCAGAAATGGGTGATCTCGGCATTCGACCATGCCGGAAACAAGCGATGGAAGGTTGCCGTGAGTTTCTGCCGCATGGGACCGGCGCCGGCGTTGGAGGCATCGGTTCCGCCACGGCCGCCGAACAGAAATCGCTTGTCCGGCAGCAAACGGAAATAGTGCAGCAGGTTGCGCGAGTCATAAGCCATCACATGGCTGGTCCAGCATTGCGCCTGCAATTCCGCATCGGAGAGAGGGCGGGTCACGATGATGTTGGAGAGCGCCGGCATCAGGCGGCCGGCATGGCGGTTCGATATGTCTTCCGGGGTGTAGCCATTGGTGGCAACGAGTACGCGCTTCGCCCGCAATGTTCCGTTGGCCGTTGAAAGCACATGGCCATTGGACGATTCCTCCCACCGCATGAGGCGTGAGCGGCTGTGAATGGTGACACCGGCCTTGGCAGCGGCGGTTGCCAGGCCGCGGACATAACGCAGCGGATGAATGCCGAAACCCGTGCGGCCCAGCAATCCGCCGTGGAATTCCGGCCCCCAGAGTCCATACAATTTCAGCTCGGCTGGCGTGAGCAGCTCCGTCTCATCGCCGAAGGTTTCGCGCAGGAACTTCTGCTCGGCTCGGAATTCTTCCAAACGATTGGGGAGATGGGCGAGCGTGATCTCGCCCTTTCCGGCGATCTTTGCATCAATTTGGTGCTCGGTGCACAAATCATGAACCAGGCCAACGGACTCCTTCATGGCGCGATAGAAGGCGCGTGTGCCGTCGATCCCGTAGATCGAAATCATCGAGGCATAGGATCTCTTATGCGAGCCGATGCAGGCAAAACCGCCATTGCGCCCGGATGCACCCCAGCCGGGTTCGGCGGCTTCCAGAATTCGAACGTCCATTCCGGAGGATGCCAATTCCAGCGCTGCGGAAAGTCCGGTGTATCCCCCGCCGATGATGGCGACATCGCATTGGGCGTTGCCCGAAAGCAGTGGCATTGCCGCTTCAAGCGGCGGTGCGGAGGCCTCCCAATAGCTGTCGACGGGCCATTCGAAATGGAAGGCATCCGGATGGGTGGTGGAAGGCATGACCGGGGCTTGCTAGCATCGCGGCCGTGAATAGGCAAAGCGGGCAGGCATGAAGGCACTGGTACTTGGAGCAGGGATCGCCGGCATCACCACGGCCTATGAGTTGAACCGCGACGGATTCGAGGTGACGGTGATCGACCGCGAGGCGGAGCCCGCATCTTTCACCAGTTACTCCAACGCGGGCCTGTTCGCGCCAGGCCATGCCTATGCATGGTCATCGCCGGCAGCACCGGGCATTTTGCTGCGCTCGCTGTGGAAAGGCGATCAGGCGCTGCGCTTCAAGTTTTCCACCGACCCGCGCTTCTGGCGCTGGATGTGGCGATTCTGGGGAGAGTGCACGGCGGAACGCGCGGCGCTCAATACCAAGCGCAAAGTGAGGCTCTGCAACTATTCGCTCTCGGTCTTTCACGAGACAGTGGCGCGGACAGGCGTGGCCTATGATGGCCGCAAGGGCGGACTTCTTTACCTCTATCGCTCCGAGGCAGCGCTCAAAGCGGCGTCGGCCAAGTCGCGCATTCTCTCCGACAACGGCTGCCGCATCGAAACGCTGGACCGTGATGGCGTGGCGAAGGCCGATCCGGCGCTTGAGCCGGTGAAGACCCAGTTCGCGGGCGCGCTTTATGCGCCAGATGACGAGAGCGGCGATTGCCGGCTGTTTGCACGCAACATGGGGACGTGGCTTCAAGGGCAGGGCGTGAAGTTCAGCTTCAACACCACGGTGACCGGCTTCGAGAAAACGGGTGACCGGGTCGCGGCGGTGAGGACCGGCAAGGGGCGGATGGAAGCGGACGTGTTCGTGCTCTGCCTCGGGGTCTATTCGCCGCATCTCGCGAAAGAGCTTGGACACGAACTGCCGATCTATCCGGTAAAAGGATACGCGATCACCGCTCCGGTGGCGGGGCGGAACAATCCGCCTGCGATTGGTGGCGTCGATGAGGAGACGCTGGTGGCCTACGCGCCCTATGGCGATCGCGTCCGCGCGACTGCGACGGCGGAGTTTTCGGGTTATAAACGAGAGTTCAAGCCATCCGACTTCTCCACCATGCTCTCCACCATGAAGGCGTTGTTTCCGGATGGCGCGGATTGGTCCAAGGCGAGCTACTGGTCGGGGCTCAGGCCGATGACGCCGGAGGGGACGCCGATTCTCGGGCCTTCGAAGATGAAAAATCTTTGGTTCAACACCGGCCAGGGGCACATGGGATGGACCATGAGTCATGGGGCGTCGCGAATCACAGCAGATCTGATTGCCGGAAAAGCCCCGGAAATTCCACTCGAAGGCATGGTTATCGCAGCGTAAGGTTGCGTCACATTCTTGCCCAATAGAGTTTTATGTTGCGCTGCAACACAACAAGAGCAGGGGCATACTATGAAGATGCGGATAGCGGCAGCGGTGGCTGCCGGTGTGATGGTGTTGGCCGGCTTCGCCGGGTTTGCCGAGGCCAAGACCCTTACGGGCATGGCGTCGTACTACAAGTCGGGAAAGGTCACGGCCAATGGCGAGCGGTATAACCCGCATGGGCTGACAGCGGCGCACAAGACTCTGCCGTTCGGCACCAAGGTGCGGGTCACCAACCTCAAAACCGGCAGGTCCGTCGTGGTACGGATCAACGACCGAGGGCCTTTCATCCGTGGACGGATCATCGATCTGAGCCTGGGCGCTGCCCGCGCGGTGGGCTTGCATAAATCGGGCGTGGCCCGCGTGAAGGTCGCCGTCCTCAACTAAATTTGGTCAGTCGCGTAAGGTGTTGAGGGCCTGGCTTATTGCCGGGCCCTTTTTCATTGGCGGGCGAGGCGCTGGGCTTCGGCTAAGGCCTGAGCGGCTTGAATTTCCATGGCAGCCATTTGCTTTTGCGCGGCTGGCAGATCGCCATGTGCCGCAGCTTCCTCGAGTACTTCGCAGATGGGCACGGCGCGCATGGCCCCCATGCTGGCGAAGTTCGAACGCAACGCATGGGCGCGAAATGCGGCGGCCTCACCGTTGCCATTGGCCAGTTGCCAGCGGAGGTCCTGAAGGCCGGAGGTAACAGCTGCCAGGAAAAGGCGGGCGACCTTGCGGACGAGCGCATCCCCTCCCGCCGTCTTGAGATCGGCGATGGCTTGAGTATCCAGTATCTCTTCGGCCTGCTGCATGCCCGATCCTTCATGTTCGGATTTTAGCGATCGCGCTGAGCAAGAGTTAACGACGAATGGTAAAGAAAACCCGAGCGGCGGTTTCTCCAAGGCCGAATTAACACTGACAGTCTAAGCATTGGAGTCAGAGTTAATGGAGCTCATTCGTTGAGTAAGGCCATGACCACCGGGGCACAAGGGGACGGCGCGAACAGCAAACGCGTATTGATCGTCGACGACGATCCGCTGTTGCGCGAGATTCTGGGAGCGCATCTGAAGGGCGCGGGATTTGACGTTCGCGAAGCTGGAAACGGCATCGACGCGCGGGAGCTGGCTTCCACGGAAGACTTTTCGCTGCTGATCCTCGATCTCGGGCTGCCCGGCGCCAGCGGCTTCGAGGTGTTGCAACACTTGCGGCAGCACCCGCGCACCGTCGATCTTCCGGTCATCGTCGCCACATCGAGCGGCGATCAGAAGTCAATCGAGCGCGCCTATGAACTTGGCGCCTCATCCTTTGTGACCAAGCCAATCAACATGGTGCAGTTCCTGCACCACGCGCAATTCGTGATCCGCAGCGGCGAGACCGAACGGAACTTGAGGTTCGCGGAAGCGGAAGCGAAGCACGCGAGCCGTATGAAGAACGGCATGTTCAACGTGCTGAGCCATGAGTTGAAGACGCCGCTTGTGGGATTGATCGGACTTTCGGAAGTGCTGATCGAAGCGCTGAAGGGCCGGGTCGAACGAGAGCAGGCAGAGCAGCTTCAGCACATCACGGATGCTTCGCGGCGAATCAATGGAATCGTCAGCGACATTCTGGTTTTGTCCAAAGCGATCTCCGGCAAGGACGGTCTGACCCTTGCCGAGCAGCCGCTCGACGAAGTGGTCGAGGACAGTTTCGTGGGGCTCAAGTCGGCGGCGCGCGAGAATGAGATCAACATCAAGTTCCGCCATCCGCTCGAACAGCTTGTTCTCAAGTGCGATAGTCACTTGCTGCAGCAAGCGGTGCGCAAGCTGATCGACAACGCGATCAAGTTCTCGCCGCGCGGAAGTTCGGTCGAAGTATGGAGCCATTTCGGCGACGACAAGAAGCTCACGGTTTCGGTGCGCGACCATGGGCCGGGGATTCCTTCGCAGAAACTCGACGCCTGCCTGCAGCCGTTCGTGCAGGACGACATGAGTTATGGCCGGCCGGTGGAGGGTCTTGGGCTTGGACTTCCCATCGCAAAGGCCATCGTCGAGGCGCATGGCGGGGAGTTGGTGATCACCAACAATCGCGGGCGGGGCTTGGTCGCGGCGATCTGCCTGCCCTGTGGATTGGCCGAGGAAGTCAGGAAGCGCGACGCAGCGTAACTCCCGCGGCATTTGAAGCGGCGTGGAGTTTCTGACATTGTGAACCCCGCAGCAGGCCGGGGTCCTCATGAAAATCATCTATAGCGACGAACACCGCAATCATTTTGCGCAAGGCGAGGTCTATGGCGGCGAACTGGTGACGCCCTTCGAGCGGCCATCGCGGATCGAATACATCATGCGCGAACTGAGGGCGCGGAAGCTCACCGACATCTCGCCGCCAGATGTGCTCGACATGGCGGCGGTCGCCAGGGTGCATGCGCCGGACTTCATCGAATTTCTCGAGACCGCCTGGCGAGACTGGACGGCGGCGGGCTATCGCGGCGAGATTATTGCGACGGTGTTTCCCGTGCCCGGCATGCGCAAGAAACCGGCGAAGTTCATCGATGGGCGCGTAGGTTACTATGCGCATTCGGTCGAAACCGCGATCACGGCGGGAACCTGGGATGCAGCGCGCTCATCCGCGGCCGTGGCGCTCTCGGCGCAGAAGATCGTGGCGAACGGAGCGCGTTCGGCTTTCGCCCTCTGCCGGCCACCGGGACATCACGCGCATCGCAATCTCTATGGCGGCTATTGCTTTCTCAACAACGCGGCGATCGCGGCCCAGGCGTTTCGCGATGCCGGAGCCAAAAAGGTGGCGATCCTCGATGTCGATTTCCATCATGGCAATGGGACACAGGACATATTCTACGAACGAAGTGACGTGCTGTTTCTCTCACTGCATGGCGAACCGGAGGAGGCCTATCCGCATTTCCTGGGATACGCAGACGAAAAAGGCGCGGGAGCGGGCGAAGGCTTCAATGTCAACTATCCACTGCCGCGCGGAACGCCGTTTGGCCCTTGGGCCGAGGCGCTGGAGGATGCGTGCGGGCGGATTTCGAAGTTCGGTGCGGAGGCGCTGGTGGTGTCGCTGGGCGTCGATACCTACAAACACGATCCGATCAGTTTCTTCGGATTGGACTCCCGTGACTTCGCGGCTTACGGCGCGCGGATCGCGAAGCTGAAGCTGCCGGCGCTATTCGTGATGGAAGGAGGCTACGCTATAGATGCGATCGGCGTGAATACGGTCAATGTGCTGACGGGCTTCTTGGGTGGCGCATGAGAAAGGTTACGGTTGCCGCAACGCAGATGGCTTCGCGCCACGATGTGGCTAAGAACTGCGACGCGGCGGAGAAACTCGTGCGCGATGCCGCAAGACAGGGCGCGCAGGTGATTCTCCCGCAGGAGCTTTTCGACAACGATTATTTTTGCATAGAGCAACATGCGAAGTTTCTGAATCTGGCGCATGAGATTGACCGGCATCCGACGGTGCAACGCTTCGCAGCGCTGGCTAAGGAACTGGGCGTGGTGCTGCCGGTGAGCGTGTTCGAGCGCGCGGGGAATGTGCACTACAACACCGTGGCGATGATCGATGCCGATGGAAAGCAGCTTGGCATCTATCGCAAGTCGCATATTCCGGATGGGCGCGGGTATCAGGAAAAGTTTTACTTCGCGCCAGGCGATACCGGTTTCAAGGTGTGGGATACGGCGTTCGGCCGGATTGGCGTTGGAATATGCTGGGATCAATGGTTTCCCGAATGCGCCCGCTCCATGGCGCTGATGGGTGCTGAGGTTCTGCTTTATCCGACAGCAATCGGTTCGGAGCCGCCCAATCCGGACTACGATTCGAGCACGCACTGGCAGAATACGATGCGCGGACATGCGGCCGCAAACATCATGCCGCTTGTCGCCTCGAACCGAATCGGAAAGGAAACTGCGCCCGATGGCCGTTGGAACATATTCTATGGACGCTCATTCATTTCCGACTGGCAAGGCGAGAAGATCGCGGAGATGAATCGCGAGGAAGAAGGCGTGCGGGTTGCCACTTTCGATCTCGAAACCATCGGCGAGCTGCGGCGGTCATGGGGCGTGTTCCGCGACAGGCGGCCGGAAATGTATGGCGCGCTCCTGACGCGCGATGGCTTCACGCGATGATGGGTCGTTTGGCGGCGCTGGTGTACCAACCGCCCAGTTCCTTTTCGTAAGCAAGACCCGCCCGAAATACAGCCGCGTCGCCGTACGGTCTCGCAACAATCTGAATGCCCGTCGGCACGCCGTTCGATGCATGGCCGGAGGGAACGGCGAGCACTGGGCAATTGTGCAGCATGTTGAAGGGGTGCGTCATCACCCAGCCGAATTCGGGATCGGCCTTCTTGCCGTTCACGGTGAAATCCTCCGACCATGGATCATGTTCGGCGGGAACAGCGGGCAGATTGTTGGTGGGGCAGATGAACACGTCGGTGGCTGCGAGGATTGGTCCCAGCGACTGGTACATCTCGTGCGCCCGCGCCCATGGTTTGTGAACGTCGTCCATTTGTGTGTGCTTCAGCGCGGCTTCGGCGAATTTGCGCGCATAGTCCGTCATCAGATGCGCATTGTCCTTGGAATGCCAGATGGTCTGGCGGCCGAAATTCATGCAGTTGTACCAGTGGATCGCGTCGGCATCGGTGGCGCTGGTCCAGCTGGGGTTCACTTCGGCGACCTTCGCGCCGAGGGCCTTGAAAACGGCGATTGCGGCGAGCGTGTTGCGGCGGACATCGGGATCGACTTCGACGTAACCGAAGTCGATTGAATAAGCGACTTTCAGTCCCTTGATGCTCCGCGCCTTGACCGGCAGTTCAGGGGGCTCAGGAAGCGAGTCGTGATCGAGTAGATGCGCTCCTGCCGTGATCGATTGCATGAGTGCCGCATCGGCGACGGCGCGGGTCATCGGGCCATTGTGATTGAAGCGATCGAAATTGGCGGGCGGGCCATCGGGATTGCGTCCATGTGGCGGCTTGAAGCCGACGACGCCGCAAGCGGAAGCGGGAATGCGGATCGAGCCGCCAATATCGGTGCCTGTGGCGAGGGTTGTCATGCCGGCAGCCAATGCCGCGCCCGAGCCGCCGGAGGAACCGCCCGGCGTGAAATCGCGGTTCCATGGATTTCGCGTGACGCCCCAGATTCTGGAATGTGTGATGCCTGAAAGGCAGAACTCCGGCGTGGTCGTGCGGGCGAAGACGATGGCGCCTGCATTCTGCAATCGTTCGATGGAGGGGTCGGATTTGCTGTCGGCGCTGTCCTTGAAGATGAGCGAGCCGTGTGTTGTGACCTTGCCCTTCACCCGCTGGGCATCCTTCACGGCAAGTGGGATGCCTTCGAGTGGACGCGGGTTTCCCGTGGGCTTGGCATAAGCAGCTTGAGCGTTGCGCGCCTGTTCCAGAGCCCCGTCGAAGTAACGGCCACCGAAGCAGTTGATGTCCGCGCCGTCATGTTCGTAGCGGGAGATCAGCGCCTTCATGAGTTCGACCGGCGAGAGCTTGCGCTTGCGGAATTTGTCGAGCGCCTCGGCGGCGGAAACATAGCAGAGATCGAGATCGGTCATGGACAAGACTCGGGTGATGGCGCTAGGCAATAGCCGAGTTTCACCCCATCGAAGGAGCGAAGTCCATGGCCGGCAGGCTTCAAGGAAAAACGATCATCGTCACCTCGGCCGCGCAGGGCATGGGCCGCGCGGCGGCGATCGCCATGGCGGAGGAGGGGGCGAAGGTATTCGCCACCGACATCCGCGCCGACCTGCTGCCGGAGCTGACGGCGGCGCACAAAGCCATCGATGCTTTCGAATTGAATGTGTTGAAGGACGCCGATGTGGCGGCAGCCAGCAAGCGCACGGGGCCGGCAGACATTCTCTTCAACTGCTCGGGCTTCGTGCATCACGGCACGATTCTCGATTGCGCGGACAAGGACTGGGACTTCTCCTTCGACCTCAATGTGAAGGCGCACTACCGCATGATCCGCGCTTATCTCCCTGGAATGCTGGAGAAGGGCAAGGGCAATATCGTCAACATGGCGTCGGTCGCGTCCTCGATCAAGGGCGTCGTCAATCGCGCCGTGTACGGTGCATCGAAGGCAGCGGTGATCGGGCTCACGAAAGCGGTTGCGGCCGACTACATTTCCAAAGGCATCCGCTGCAACTGCATCTGCCCGGGAACCGTCGAGACGCCATCGCTCTACGACCGGATGAGGGCGTCGGGCGATTTTGAGAAAGCGAAGGCAGCATTCATCGCGCGTCAGCCCATGGGGCGGCTCGCGAGTGCCGAGGAAGTGGCGAAGATGATCATCTATCTCGCCAGCGACGAGTCGGATTTCGTCACGGGGCAGGCGTTTGTGATCGATGGGGGGTTTACGTTGTAGAATTCTTCTCCCCCGCTGCGCGCTTCGCGCTTGGGGGGAGGATGCATCAGCAATCCAGCGTGTTATCGCGCTCCCACTGCGTGAGGTGGCGGCAGTATTGGTTCCACTCGGCGTTCTTGAGTTTCAGATACGCGTTCATTGCGTCTTCGCCGATGGCTTTGCGCAGGTGTTCGTCCTTCTCCAGGTTGCGCAGCGCGTCGAGCAGATTGAGCGGCAGCTTCTTGGCGTTCTTGACCGTGTGGCCTTCGGCATACATGTCAATGTCGAGGCGCTTGCCTGGGTCCATCTTGGCGTCGATGCCGTGGAGGCCGGCGGCGAGAATACCGGCCATCATCAGATACGGATTTGCCGCGCCATCGGGCAGGCGGAACTCGGTCCGTCCGGCATCGGGAATGCGCACCATGTGGGTGCGATTGTTGCCGCCGAAGGTGACGGTGTTGGGCGACCACGTGGAGCCCGAAATGGTGCGCGGTGCATTGATGCGCTTGTAGCTGTTGACCGTCGGGTTAGTGATGGCAACCAGTGAATCTGCGTGATGGATGAGGCCGCCGACGAAATTGTAGGCGAGTTGCGAGAGGCCCATCTCATCCTTCGAATCCTCGAAGAGATTCTTCTTGCCCGCCTTGTCCCACATCGAGAGATGCGCGTGGCAGCCATTGCCGGTCAAGTTGATGAAGGGCTTCGGCATGAAAGTGGCGCGGAGGCCATGTTTCTCGGCGATCGACTTCACCATGAATTTGAAGAACGCGAGCTGATCGGCGGTGGTGAGCGCGTCGTTGAAGTTCCAGTTGATTTCGAACTGGCCGTTCGCGTCCTCGTGATCGTTCTGATAGGGCCCCCAGCCGAGCTGCACCATGGTGGAGCAGATTTCGCCGATCACATCGAGGCGGCGCATGATCGCCGACTGATCGTAGCAGGGCTTCTCCTGGGTATCGCGGTGATCGGAAATCGATGTGCCGTCGGCGTTGATGAGGTGGAATTCGGGCTCGACGCCCGCCATCAGCTTCATGTCGCGCTTCGCGGTTGCCTCCATCATGCGGCGAAGCGCCACGCGCGGAGCTTGCGCGAGAGGCTCGCCGTTCATCCACGGCTCGCCCGCGACCCATGCGACTTCAGGGCGCCACGGCAGCGGAACGATCGCGTTCGTATCAGGCATCACCAGTATGTCCGGATGGGCCGGCGTTTGATCGAGCCACGTTGCGAAGCCGGCGAAGCCCGCGCCCGCCTTCTGCATCCTGCCCGCCGCTTCCGCCGGCACGAGCTTGGCGCGCTGCGTGCCGAAAATGTCGGTGAAGTTGAACAGGAAAAACTTGATTCCGTTCTCCTTCGCATAGTGTGCCAGATCGCCCGCCATTGTGTCCCCTCCCAAATTTTTTTGTGACTTCAGTCTAGCGTATAAATGATCATGCCGGGACCACTTTCACGTCGGTGATCACGGAGTTCGCGATAAAACATTCGTCATGAGCGGTGTGATGCAGCGCATCCAGCTCCTCAGTAGTCGGACGTTTATCGCCGCCCCAGGCGATCTTTGGACGCAGCGTCACGGTCTTCACGAAATAGCGGCCCTTGTCGTTCTTGGCCATCACGCCTTCGGCCGTGTCTTCATAGGTGTCGATGACAAAACCCTTCTTGGCGGCGAAATAGAGGAAGGTCAGCATGTGGCAGCTTGAGAGGCTGGCCACCAGAGCCTCCTCGGGATCGACACCGGCAGGATCGGAAAATCTCGGCACGACATGAGGCGAGGAGGAAGCGCGGAAGGAGACGCCGCCGTCGAATGACCATTGGTGGCCGCGAGAGAATTTGCTGTCGGTAAAAGGTTCGTCTGCGCCGCGTGCCCAACTCACGGTCGCGGTGTAGCTTGCCATTAGTAACCTCCCTTGCCCGGAATCCAGCTGGTGCCCGCCAGCGGCACCTGTGCCATGGCGGCGGCTTCGACAGTTAGCGCAACGAGGTCTTCCGGTTCAAGATTATGGACGTGGCTTTTGCCATTGGCGCGGGCGATGGTCTGGGCTTCGAGGGTCATGACTTTGAGATAGTTCGAGAGGCGGCGGCCGGCTTTCACAGGATCGAGACGCTTGGCCAATTCCGGATCCTGCGTGGTGATGCCGGCGGGATCGCGGCCTTCGTGCCAATCGTCGTAGGCGCCTGCTGTTGTACCGAGCTTCTGGTATTCGTCTTCGAGATGCGGATCCTGATCGCCCAACGCCACGAGCGCTGCGGTGCCGATCGAAACCGCATCTGCGCCGAGCGCCAATGCCTTCGCCACATCGGCGCCGTTGCGAATGCCGCCGGAGACAATGAGCTGCACCTTGCGGTGCATGCCCAACTCCTGCAGCGCCTTCACGGCGGGGCGGATGCACGCGAGCGTCGGCATGCCAACATGCTCGATGAAAACTTCCTGTGTCGCGGCGGTGCCGCCCTGCATGCCGTCGACGACGACAACATCGGCGCCGGATTTCACCGCGAGTGCGGTGTCGTAGTAGGGTCTTGCGCCGCCAACTTTCACATAGATGGGTTTTTCCCATGCGGTGATTTCGCGGAGTTCGTGAATCTTGATTTCGAGATCGTCGGGGCCAGTCCAATCGGGATGGCGGCAGGCCGAGCGCTGGTCGATACCTTTTGGCAGGCAACGCATCTGGGCCACGCGATCGGAAATTTTCTGCCCCAGCAGCATTCCGCCGCCGCCGGGTTTCGCGCCCTGGCCGACGACGACTTCGATGGCGTCGGCTTTGCGGAGATCGTCCGGGTTCATGCCGTAGCGCGACGGGAGATACTGATAGACGAGCATTTTGGATTGGCCGCGCTCTTCTGGCGTCATGCCGCCATCGCCGGTGGTGGTGGATGTGCCTGCGGCCGAGGCGCCACGGCCCAAGGCTTCCTTGGCCTGTGCCGAGAGCGAGCCGAAGCTCATGCCGGCGATAGTGATCGGGATTTTGAGCTCAACGGGTTTCTTGGCGAAGCGTGTACCGAGCACGACATTGGTGCCGCATTTCTCGCGATAGCCTTCGAGCGGGTAGCGCGAAATGGAGGCGCCGAGAAACAGCAAATCGTCGAAATGAGGGAGTTTCCGTTTCGCGCCCGCGCCCCTGATGTCATAGATGCCGGTGGTTGCGGCGCGGCGGATTTCCGAGAGCGTATAGTCGTCGAACGTTGCCGATTTTCGCGGGGTGGTGCGGGGAATATTGGGATCCATGTCCTGCCTCAGTAGGCGTCGGCGTGATCGACGTTGAAGTTGTAGAGCTTGCGGGCGGAGCCGTAGCGGCGGAAATCTTTCGGATTGTCCTTGCGTTTGGCTGCTGCGAGCAGGCGCGAGAGATCCGCGAGATGCTCGTCGCGCATCTCTTTCTCTATGCAATCGGCGCCGAGGCTTGCGACCTTGCCCTTCACATAGAGCCGTGCCTCGTAGATCGAGTCGCCGAGCGCATCGCCGGCATCGCCGCAGACCACGAGATTGCCGCGCTGGGCCATGAATGCCGACATGTGGCCGACAGAGCCGCCGACCACAATATCGATGCCCTTCATTGAGATTCCGCAACGCGAAGAGGCATCGCCATCGATCACGAGCAGGCCGCCGTTTCCTGTCGCGCCGGCCGATTCCGAAGCATTGCCCTTGATCCACACCAGCCCCGACATCAGGTTTTCGGCAACGCCAACACCAGCATGACCGTGCACGATCACTTCTGCGTCCTTGTTCATGCCGCCACAATAAAAGCCGACATGGCCATGCACTTCCACATGCAGCGGGCCATCGAGACCGCAGGCAATGGCGTGCTGGCCCATGGGATTGCGGATCACCCAATGACGTTCGTTGGTGTTCTCCGGCAGAGCATGAAGGCGATGGTTGATGGCGGTGACGCCATCCTTCTTCAGGTCCAGTTCGTTCATGCGTTGCCGCCCCAGGTGTAGACGATGGAAGGTTCCGGCTCCCATATCTTAGCATCGTCCGCGCCCGGAAGGTGGGCGATGGCGCGATATTCGGTGGCCATCGCCACCCAGTCATCGGTTTCGGCGAGCACTGCGTGCTTGCAGGCAATGGGATCGCGCACGACAGCGAAACCGTCGGCGGTGCCGACGAGAAAAGTGAAGAAGCCATCGAGATCGGAGAGGCCGTCTTCCATGGCTCGCTTCAGAGGAACACCATTGCGGAGTTTCCAGGTCATGTAGGCGGCGGCGACTTCGGTGTCGTTCTCGGTCTGAAACTCCATGCCTTCGCGCTTCAGATTTTCGCGAAGCCGGTTGTGATTGGAGAGCGAGCCGTTGTGCACGAGGCAAAGATCGGCGCCGGTGGCGAAAGGATGCGAGCCCGCGGTGGTGACAGCGCTTTCGGTTGCCATGCGGGTGTGGCCGATGATGTGGGTACCCTTGGCGTCATCGAGTTCGAACTTGTCGTAGACATTGGCGGGCAGGCCTACTTCCTTGAAGATTTCAATGGTGTGGCCGGAGCCCACAATCCGCACTTGCGGGTGATGTGCCTTCAGCCATTTCACCACGGCAGGCTCCTTCGCGGTGGTGACGAGGATGCAGTGATTGCCGATCTTCTTGATCGTGACATCGCAGCGCAGCGTCTTTTCGAGACCGGTGTCGATCTTTTCCAGTCAAAAGAAGGATCGTCGTGGGCGAGCGAGAATTTGGTCTGGTTCTTCTTGACGGCGTTGCGATAGACCGCGACGCCTGCGGAATCAGGCCCGCGATTGGTCATCTCGATGATCATCGGCTTGAACATGGCGCCGAGTTTCGGCTGCAGTTTCGCGTTCTTGAGATAGAGTCCGACGATGCCGCACATGGTGGGAGATTCCGTCTGTCTGAGGTGGAGAGACATTAACGGCGGGATATGGGTCTTTCAACTACCAGGAACTATTTTTTCACTGGGGGAATGATGAATTACTCCTCGCGCCGATAGGATATTACCGATAGGTAGCGGATCGGCAGCTCGCGCAGCTCCTCCGGGCCATGGGGCACATCGGCATCGAAGAAGAGCGAGTCGCCTGGAAACATGTCATAGGTCTTATCGCCATGACGATAAACGACATTTCCTTCCAGCATGTAGAGAAACTCGAGTCCTGCGTGTTGAAAGGTGGGAAACACATCGGATTGGTGGGTGAGGGAGATCAAATACGGTTCGACCATCACCGGCCCGTGCGGGCTGTGGCCCAGAAGCTGGTACTGATGGCCGGCGCGGGTGCCCCGGCGTTCTATAGTA
The DNA here is from genome assembly GCA_012032065.1 of Hyphomicrobiales bacterium. Taxonomy (GTDB): domain Bacteria; phylum Pseudomonadota; class Alphaproteobacteria; order Rhizobiales; family Aestuariivirgaceae; genus Aestuariivirga. The sequence goes on along the minus strand of JAAURV010000011.1, from coordinate 2,403 downwards.
AGACCTTGTCCTGCCTTGACAAAACTTGCATCCCTGGTTTCCTCGAAGCCGCGGAAGAGGGCGGTGACGGGGACTTGCAGGGCCTTGCCCAGCGCTTGCAGCGTCGTGAGCGACGGCGATGTGGCGCCGTTCTCGATCTTGGACAACATGCCGGCCGAAATGCCTGCACTGCTGGCTAATTCGGCGATGGTAATGCCGAGTTTTTCACGGAAATGGCGCACTTCGCGGCCAATTGCAGCCTCCAGCAGGTTGCCCTGGCGGCTGGTGCCGTGCGGCTCCTGATAGGGCAGAGCTGGCGTCTTCTTGTCCACGGTGTTTCCTCCGGTGAAACAATCTAGAACCGGGTGCGGGTCAACTCAATTGGCCATGGGTCGAGTTTGATTGGTGCAGATAGGATATTTCCTCTGGAAATTTGCGATGCTTTAGGTACAATCCTAACATGGACTCCATTGCGCAATCATTTCTCTCCGACATCGAGCGCTTCCTGAAGGATGCCGCTATTGATCCTTCGGCCCTTGGCAAACAGGCTTTGGGGGATCCTTCTTTCGTGTTCGATCTCCGCAAGGGCCGCTCACCATCGACTCGCACCATGGATCGCGTTCGCGCTTGGATGAGCGGGCAAGCGAGGCCGCAAGCACAGGCGCCTTCGAAGCCTGTTCTTCCGCACCAGCGCCTCACGCATCTGCAGCGGCTCGAAGCCGAGTCGATCCATATCATCCGCGAAGTGGCGGCGGAATGCGAAAAGCCGGTGATGCTCTATTCGATCGGCAAGGATTCGGCGGTGATGCTGCATCTCGCCATCAAGGCCTTCTATCCGGCAAAGCCACCGTTTCCGCTCATGCATGTCGATACCCGCTGGAAGTTCCGCGACATGATCGCGATGCGCGATCAGACAGCGAAGAAACTTGGCCTCGATCTCATCGTTCATATCAATCCCGATGGCGTTGCAAAAAACATCAATCCCTTCGACCATGGCTCGGCGCTGCACACGCAGATCATGAAGACCGATGGTTTGAAGCAGGCGCTCGACAAATACGGGTTCGATGCGGCGTTTGGCGGCGCGCGGCGCGACGAGGAAAAGTCGCGCGCCAAAGAGCGAATCTTCTCGTTCCGCGATACGCGCCACCGCTGGGACCCGAAGAACCAGCGGCCCGAACTCTGGAACCTCTACAATACGCGCAAGAACAAGGGCGAATCGATCCGCGTATTTCCGCTTTCCAACTGGACGGAACTCGACATCTGGCAATACATACATCTCGAGAATATCGAGATCGTTCCACTTTATTTCGCTAAGGAGCGGCCCATCGTGTGGCGCGACGGTCAGATGATCATGGTGGACGACGAACGGATGCGACTTGCTCCTGGTGAGACGCCGGAAATGCGGAAGATCCGATTCCGCACGCTCGGTTGCTATCCGTTGACGGGCGCCATCGGCTCTGAAGCCGAAAACCTTCTCGACATTGTCGAGGAGATGCTGGTGGCGACATCTTCGGAACGGCAAGGCCGCGTCATCGACAAAGACGCCAGCGCTTCGATGGAGAAGAAGAAGCAGGAGGGGTATTTCTGATGACCCGCTTCATCGAATTCACTGGCGGCGATGTGGCGGCGTATCTGACGGCGCAGGAGAACAAGGATCTGCTCCGCTTCATCACCTGCGGTTCGGTCGATGACGGCAAGTCCACGCTCATTGGGCGGATGCTTTACGAAGCCAAGATGCTGTTCGAAGATCAGCTCTCCGCACTTGAAGCCGACTCGAAGAAGATGGGAACGCAGGGCGGCAATCTCGACTTCGCGCTCCTTGTCGATGGGCTTGCGGCGGAGCGCGAGCAGGGCATCACCATCGATGTGGCCTACCGGGCGTTTACCACCGACAAGCGTAAATTCATCGTGGCCGATACGCCGGGACATGAACAATACACCCGCAACATGGCGACCGGCGCTTCGACCGCCGATCTCGCGGTGATCCTGATCGATGCGCGCAAGGGCGTGCTGACGCAAACGCGGCGGCACACCTATATCTGCACGCTGCTCGGCATCCGAAATCTCGTGGTGGCGGTCAACAAGATGGACCTCGTGGGTTACGACCGCGCGGTGTTCGAAGCGATCGAGCGCGACTACCGCGAATTTGCCAAGAGCATCGGCGCTGCGGAAGCGACGGTGATTCCATTGTCGGCGCTGACCGGCGACAACGTGATTGCGCGCGCGACCAACATGCCGTGGTATCATGGCGCGACTCTGATGGCGCATCTCGAAACCGTGCCGGTTGACGACGATACGCAAGAACAGGCGTTCCGTTTGCCGGTGCAGTGGGTGAACCGGCCGGACCAGAATTTCCGCGGCTTCTCAGGCACTATCGTCAGCGGAATTGTGAAGCCGGGCGACGAGATCAAGGCGCTGCCTTCG
>JAAURV010000230.1 GCA_012032065.1 Hyphomicrobiales bacterium | reverse complement strand
GCGGGTGCAGTTCCGGTGACGCCTGAACTGCCCGCGTGAACGCCGCGCCATGCTCTATCATGTGGGCGCGGATGCCTGGCGCGTTGCGGTGCGTCTGGCCTGGGCGAGGTCCCGCGCGCCCATGAATGACCGCGCCTGGGGAACACTGCTGCGGTTGCCGGATCGCTGGCCGGTTCCGGCGCTTCCGCTCACCGGCAAGGATCTGCTTGCGGCAGGTGCGTTTCCCGGCCTCTCGCTTGGCGAAGCACTGCGCCGCGCTGAGGACTGGTGGATCGCCAGCGACTTCAAGCCGGGGAAGGATGAGCTTTTGGCGCATCTTCGGCAGAAAGGATTAATCGGATGATGACGGGCATTGTCCCCTCGCGCTTGTGGCAGGACTCATGTGCCAAGCCCACCCTTTCCCGTTGGGGGAAGGGTGGGCTGCTCGCAGCGTTGGCCGCTGTGACCATCTTTTTCCCAAGCCCTTCTTCCCTCGCTTCCGAACAATCCAAAACCGTACGCGACTGGATGGCCTCTTGCGATCAGTTCTCCTGCACGGCGGAAGTCACGGGCGAAGGCGGCCTTGCGTCGGGCGGCACCGGCTATCGCTTGCGCATCGCGCGCGCCAGCCAGGGCGGCGGCGGATGGACGGTCGAACTCGTTGTCCACAACGTGCCGAAGCCCGCCGAGGGCGAGACGGTCACCGTGGCGGTTGCCGGCGAAACGCTGCCTGCCACTATCGTCAGCAAACTCGATGAGGACCGCGCCGGCTTTGCCGATCAGGCGGCACTCGAAAAAATCTTCCCGGCATTGCGCAAGGGCCAGAGCGTCACTCTCGGCTTCACCAGCGATGGCAAGGCGCAAAGCGAAAGCTTCTCGCTCTCGGGGCTTGCCGCGGTGCTGCTGTGGATCGATGAGAAGCAGGGGCTCGTGGGCAACTCCGCGGCCGTTGCGGCCTATGGCGCGGCGTCCGAAAGCACCGAACTCGAGGAAGGAGCTGCCGCCGAATTCAAGGTCAAGATCGAGAAGCTCTCGCCGGTGTCGCAATGCCAATGGAATGAGGAGGGCGGCGACAAGTCGCTCTACAAGGTCGACGAATATGATCTGGGCGATGGCAGCCTGCTCTATGCGGTTCTGTGCTGGCGCGGCGCCTATCAGGAAAGCGCGGTGTTGTTCCGGGAGACCACGGACGAACTCAGGGTTCTTACCTTCGCCGACTATTCCGAGGAAATGGGCTGGGGCGGCACCCAGGAACTCACCTCGCCGGAGTTCGACGAGAAGGCGAAGACGCTGTTCACCCACACCAAGTTCCGCGGCATCGGCGATTGCGGCTCAAGCGCGCAGTATCAATGGATGCCGGACGGCTTCAAGCTGCAGCTCTACACCTACAGGAAATGCAGCGACGAGATCGACGAAAACGCCGATCTCGATTGGCCGGTGATCTACAAGTCGAAGGACTACAAGGAGTGATTTCTCCCCCAACTCGTTGGGGAGTGCCGCGAAGCGGCGAGGGGGTGTGTGGCATAGGGTTCGATTGAAGGCGGGGCGCGGAGTTCCATGCCGAACACCATCGGCTCTACGAGCCACTTCCCCAGCAAAGCTGGGGAAGAGAGTGTCTTCACGCCGCCGGTTTCAGCATGGTTTCGACGATCGCGGGATTGCGGGCGAGCAGCGCCAGCAGCACACGCGCCGGGCCTTCGGGGCGGCGGCGTCCTTGCTCCCAGTTACGCAGCGTGGCTGGCGAAACGCCAATGCAGCCCGCAAAGGCCGATTGCGACAGGCCGGTGCGACCACGGATCGCCGCCACATCGAAATCCGCCGGTACGTGAACCTTGAGGCCCTTGGGCGTGCGCCCACGCGCGAAGCTCCGCGCTTCCCTAAGACTCTTGAGCAAGCCGTCGAAATCAGTTTTTTTCATGCCTTCCTCCAAAGTCCTCGATCAACCGACCAGCGATCAATTTGACCTGCACCAGCTGCGCCGCACTCAGATCCGACGCCTCGTTTTGGCGAAAGCCCAGAGCAGCACCGCGGGAAATCTCGGCGAGTGAAACCAGTAGATCACCCGCCCTCCGCCACGCTTACCCCGACCTTCCAGAGCAATCCGCATCTTGCGCAATCCTCCCGAGCCACGGATCAGAACGCCGCCAAGCGGATTGAGCGAAACCATATCAACAACCACCCACCGCTCTTCCTCGCCCATGATGTGTTCTGCCTTCGCAAGATATGCTGGCGTCTCGACGACGGCGATACGGACGGTCATAAGGCGTCTATACGCCAATGGCGTATAGATGGCAAGACCATGTTTTCTTCGGTATACAGGCCGGGCTCGTCGAGATTGCGGGCGGGACCATAAGAAACCGGGTGCCTTCAAGCTGTTCGAACACTATTCCTGCACAGAAGGAAAACGGAGACCCTCATGTCCGACATCATCATCATGAAAACAACAGGCCGCAAGGCGCCGAAGGTGGAGAAGGGGGCGCCTGATCCCGCAAAGCTCGTCAAGGGCAAAGGCCTCACCAAGACCTGGAACCATTTCACTGGCGAGGACGGGCGGCTCTTTTGCGGCATCTGGGAGCAGACCCCGGGTCAGGTGAAGTGCGCCTACACCGAATGGGAGTTCTGCCACATCATCTCGGGCGAAGCGGTCCTGCGCAGCGAAACCGGCAAGAAGTGGCGGGTGAAGAAGGGCGACGGCTTCATCATTCCGGCGGGCTTCAAGGGAAGTTGGGAGACGGTGAAGACGCTCCGCAAGCACTATGTGATCCTGATGCCGAAAACGTCCTCGCCCGCGTAGCGGGAGAGGACACTTGCGCTCAGGCCGCCGCGTCCAATAAGCGGGTGCGGGAAGAGAGGTTCGGCATGGTTTTTCTTGTAACGGGCGCGGCGCGGCGGATCGGGCGGGAAATTTCTATCGTACTCGCCAAGGCGGGTCACGACCTTGCCATTCATTGCAATCGCTCCAAAACCGACGGCGAGGCGCTGGCGAAAGAGATCGAGCTTCTCGGCCGCCGCTGCGTCATCGTGCAGGGCAACCTTGCTGATGCAGCAATGCCTGCCCGGCTCGTGGACGAAGCGAAGTCGGCGCTGGGACCGCTTACGGGCCTCATCAACAATGCCTCGGTCTTTGATGACGACCGCATTGAAAACATGACGCCCGAGAGTTGGGCGTGGCAGATCGACATCAATCTGAAGGCTCCGGTGCTGCTGGCCCAGGCCTTTGCGAAGCAGCTCCCCGCCAACGCCTCCGGCAACATCATCAACTTGGTGGACCAGCGGGTGTGGAAACTGGCGCCGGACTATTTCTCGTATACGATCGCTAAGTCGGGCCTGTGGACGGCGACCCGCACGCTGGCGCAGGCGCTTGCGCCACGCATCCGGGTCAATGCCATCGGTCCAGGCCCGGCGCTGCCGCACAAGGGCATGAGCAAGGAGGCTTTCGAGAAACTCTCGAAGTCGACGCTTCTCGCGCGCGGCACGTCGCCTCAGGAAATCGCCGCCACCGTGTTATTCATAATCTCTCAGCCGGCAATGACAGGGCAGATGATTGCGCTCGATGGTGGGCAGCATCTGCTCTGGCAGACGCCAGACATGACCGGGGTTGAACATGGGCAGCAATCCGAAACTGATCCATCACGTGGCCGATGCCGGCCTGAGGCTCCGCCATGTCTTCGTGCGCGATCTGGAGCTCAAGGCGCTGCTTGGTATCCATGAACACGAGAAGCGCGATCCGCAGCGGATCATCGTCAATATCGATCTCTCCGTGCATGAGGGCAAGGACCCGCTCTCCGACGACATTTCCCAGGTGGTGAGCTACGAAGTGGTGGTGAAGAAGGTTGAGAAAATCATTCGCGAGGGCCATGTGAACCTGGTCGAAACGCTGGCCGAGCGGATCGCGGAAGCCTGCCTCAAGGACAAGCGCGTGGTGGGTGCCAGAGTCCGGATCGAGAAGCCCGACATCATCAAGAACGCAAGGAGTGTCGGCATCGAGATCGAGCGGACGAGAAGCTAGCAGGGGCGTGTCGCTTCGACAAAGTTGAAACAATTTTTTGAACGAACACAACTATAAAATGTATTCCAGCCTGCTCAAATCATCGAACATTTTGCACTCGCCGCTGCACTCAAAATCATGCCGCGCAACTGACAGCAATTTGCATGCAAAAGGCGCACATTTGGCGCGCGAAATGCGAGCAATTCATGAGTGAAAACGAGCCACTTCTTGGCGCCGATCTGATCCGCGATTTCGTGCGCCGTTTGCCCTCCAAACCGGGGGTCTATCGCATGTACAATGCGGTGGGCGAAGTGATCTATGTCGGTAAGGCGCGGAACCTCAAAAACCGGGTATCGAATTACACCCGGATGATGGGCCATACGAACCGCATCGCGGCGATGATTTCGCTCACCTGCAACATGGAATTCGTGACCACGAATACGGAAGCCGAGGCGCTGCTTCTGGAAGCAAATCTGATCAAGAAACACCGCCCCAGATTCAACGTCACGCTGCGCGACGACAAGTCGTTTCCGTACATTCTGATCGCCAAGGAACACCCTGTTGCACAGCTTGCCAAACACCGGGGCAGCCGCAGCCGGAAAGGCAACTATTATGGCCCCTTCGCATCCGCCGGAGCGGTCAACCGGGCGATTAATACGTTACAGAAGGCATTTCTCATAAGATCATGTAATCAAAGCGTTTACGATAACCGCACAAGGCCCTGCCTGCTGTATCAGATCAAACGCTGCTCAGCCCCTTGCGTCGGTTATATCGGCGAGGCGGATCATGCGGTACTGGTGCACGAAGCCGAGCAGTTTCTTGACGGCAAGAGCCAAGCGGTAAAGGCGGAACTTGCGAAACTGATGGAAGAGGCTTCGGAGCGTCTCGAGTTCGAAACCGCGGCGCGGTACCGCGACCGCATTCAGGCCATGAGTTTTGTCACCCAGCAGCAGGGCATCAACCCGGAGGAAACGGACGAGGCCGATGTCTTTGGCGTAGCCCAGGATGGGGGGCAGACCTGCGTGCAGGTTTTCTTCTTCCGCGCGCATCAAAACTGGGGCAACCGCGCATATTTTCCACGCGCCGAGAAGAGCCTGTCCGAAAGCGAAGTTTTGGGACCTTTTGTGGCGCAATTCTACGACGACAAACCGGTTCCGAAGCGCGTGCTGCTTTCGCATGAGATTGACGAAAGGGAACTGCTCTCGGAAGCACTTTCCGCCAAGGCTGGGTTCAAAGTTGATGTGCTGGTTCCGCAGCGCGGCGAGAAGCGGATGCTGGTCGAGCACGCAACAACCAATGCGCGAGAAGCGCTGGGGCGGCGGATCGCCGAGTCCGCGTCGCAAGCGAAGCTTCTGGAAGGGGTGGCCGAGGTCTTTGGCCTGCCCGAAC
>JAAURV010000229.1 GCA_012032065.1 Hyphomicrobiales bacterium | reverse complement strand
GAGATAAAAAAGGCGCAGAGCTTTCCCTCCGCGCCCTCGGATTCGCAAAAACAGTGAGGCTATTCGTTCGCCGCTTCGTCCATCGGCGGCTGTTCTTCGCCCTGCTTTTTCGACAGGTCCTCGCCGGTCTGCTGGTCCACCTGCTTCATCGAAAGGCGCACCTTGCCGCGGTTGTCGAAGCCCAGGAGCTTCACCTTCACCATGTCGCCTTCCTTGACGACGTCGCCGACCTTCTGTACCCGGCGGGCGCCAGCTCCGAGACATGCACGAGGCCGTCCTTCGCGCCGAAGAAGTTGACGAAGGCGCCGAACTCGACGACCTTCACCACCTTGCCGTCGTAGATTTCGCCCATTTCCGGTTCGGAAACGATGGACTTGATCCACTTCAGCGCCGCGGCGATGGACGCGCCGGACGACGACGCCACCTTGATCGTGCCATCGTCCTGGATGTCGACTTTCGCGCCCGTCTTCTCGACGATCTCACGGATCACCTTGCCGCCGGTGCCGATCACTTCGCGGATCTTGTCGGTGGGGATTTTGAGCGTCTCGATGCGCGGCGCATGTTCGCCAAGTCCGGGCCGGGCTTTCTCCAGCGCTTCCGCCATCTTGGCCAGGATGTGCAAACGCCCATCCTTCGCCTGCCACAGCGCCACCTTCATGATCTCTTCGGTGATGCCGGTGATCTTGATGTCCATCTGCAGCGAGGTGACGCCTTCGGTGGTGCCCGCCACCTTGAAGTCCATGTCGCCCAGATGATCCTCATCGCCGAGGATATCGGAGAGCACCGCGAAGCGCTCGCCTTCCTTGATGAGGCCCATGGCGATGCCGGCGCAGGGCGCCTTCAGCGGCACGCCCGCATCCATCAGCGCCAGCGAAGCGCCGCAGACCGAGGCCATCGAGGATGACCCGTTCGACTCGGTGATCTCCGAGACGACGCGGATGGTGTAGGGGAACTGATCCGCCGGCGGCAGCAGCGGATGGATGGCGCGCCAGGCGAGCTTGCCGTGGCCGATTTCGCGGCGCCGGTGGCGCCCATGCGGCCGGTTTCGCCGACCGAGAAGGGCGGGAAGTTGTAGTGCAGCAGGAACGTGCCCTTGTAGGTGCCGTCGAGCGAGTCGATGTACTGCTCGTCCTCGCCGGTGCCGAGTGTCGTCACCACCAGCGCCTGGGTTTCGCCGCGCGTGAACAGCGCCGAACCATGAGTGCGTGGCAACACACTCGCTTCCGCAACGATCTGGCGCACCGTCTTGGTATCGCGTCCGTCGATGCGATGTCCGGTGTCGAGGATCGAGTTCCGCACCACGTCCTTTTCGAGATGCTTGAAGCTTTCGCCGACCTTCTGCGGCGTGGGAGCGCCTTCCTTGCCTTCGACAATGAGGGCGGCCAGCACCTTGTCCTTGGCTTGGGCCACGGCTTCCTGGCGATCTTCCTTCTTGGCGATGGCATAGGCCTTGCGCACTTCCGCTTCGGCCAGCTTCTTGACGCTCTTGTAAAGCGCTTCGTCGTCGGGCGGGGTGAAATCGCGGGGCGGCCTGGCCGAGCGTTCGGCCATGCGGATGATCGCCTCGAGCACCGGCTGGAAGCCGCGATGACCGAACATGACGGCCCCGAGCATGACTTCTTCCGAAAGCTCCTTGGCTTCAGACTCGACCATCAACACCGCGTCCTGCGTACCGGCGACGATCAGATCGAGCTGCGACACCTTCTGCTGTTCGATCGTCGGGTTCAGCACATATTCGCCGTCGATGTAGCCAACGCGGGCAGCACCGATCGGGCCCATGAACGGAACGCCCGAAAGCGTGAGCGCCGCCGACGACGCGACCAGCGCCACGATGTCGCTGTCGTTCTCGAGATCGTAGGAGAGAACGGTCGCGATCACCTGGGTTTCATTGCGGAAGCCCTCGACGAAGAGCGGCCGGATCGGCCGGTCGATCAGCCGCGAGACCAGCGTTTCGCGCTCGGTCGGCCGGCCTTCGCGCTTGAAATAACCGCCCGGAATCTTGCCCGCGGCATAGGTCTTTTCCTGGTAGTGAACGGTAAGCGGAAAGAAATCGAGCCCGGGCTTGGCGGCGCGTTCCGAAACGGCGGTGGCAAGAACGGTCGTCTCGCCTACGGTCGCCAGTACGGCGCCATCGGCCTGCCTGGCAATTCTTCCGGTTTCGAGGCGCAGCGTCTTGCTGCCCCACGCGATTTCTTCAACGTCGATATTGAACATGATGTTTCCTCATATGCCCTTCGCCGCCACTTGGCTCACCTACTCCTGGACGGCATCCCCTTTGGGCGAAAGACCCCGGCCCTATTGCCGGAATCGATTGCGGGGACGCGGGCGGCAAACTGGTGATCCGCCCGCTCGTACTGAAACTCCGCCCGCGCACTAGCGGCGGATGTCGAGGCGCTTGATCAGCGTCTGATAACGCGCTTCGTCTTTCGACTTGAGATAGTCGAGGAGCGAACGGCGCTTGCTCACCATGGTGAGAAGGCCGCGGCGCGAATGGTTGTCTTTCTTGTGGGCCTTGAAATCGGTCGGTGAGCGAGTTGATGCGCTCGGTCAGGATCGCCACTTGAACTTCGGGCGAACCGGTGTCGCCGGCCTTGGTGGCATAGTCTTTAACGAGCGCGGTCTTGCGCTCGGCAGTCATCGTCATTCGGTCATCTCCAAAATAAGTTATAGATTGAACAGACGCTTCGGCTTGAGGGAGCCCTGCTCGATGCTGCAGATGCCGATGGGCTTTTGGCCCAAGGTCACCAGAACCGCATCGGATGCGATGGGAGCCTTCGCGCCTCTGAGCAGGACACTTTGTCCCAGTCTCAGGCGTTGGGTCTGCGCTTCGTCCAAGGCCAGTGCCGGGATGCCGTCCAGCACGGTCGCGATCGGGCGCAGAAACCCGTCCATGGCGTTTCCGCCGGGGGGCTTATGGCGCATTTCCTCCAGCCTTTCCAGAGGAATCGCATCGGTTTCGCTGAAGGGGCCGAGGCGGATGCGGCGCAGCGCCGAGACATGCCCGAAACAGCCGAGTTTCCGGCCCATGTCGCGGGCAAGGGAGCGCACATAGGTGCCCTTGCCGCAGGTGACTTCGAAGATGGCATGATCGGGATCGGGGGGTTCGACAAGCTTCAGTTCTTCGATCAGCACAGGCCGGGCCGCAAGATCTGGTGCCGCACCGGCCCGGGCCAGATCATAGGACCTCTCGCCCTCGACCTTGATCGCAGAAAACGCCGGGGGAACTTGTTGGATTTCGCCGATAAAATCAGAAAGTATCGGTTCAATACTTTTATATGATGGACGCTCGGGCGATTGTTTCGTAACGCTGCCTTCGAGATCGTCTGTCGATCGCTCTTCACCCCAGGCCACAGTGAATCGGTAAGTCTTCTTGCCATCCATGGCATAGGAGACTGTCTTGGTCGCCTCTCCCAGCGCAATCGGCAGAATCCCCGTCGCCAAAGGGTCAAGCGTCCCGCCATGACCTGCCTTGTTGGCATCGAACAGCCACCGCACCTTCCCCACCGCCTGGGTGGACGTCACGCCCAGCGGCTTGTCCAGCACCACCCAGCCGTGAATATCCTGTCCCCGTTTTTCAGAACTTGTCCTCGGGGTTGCGGCGTTGATCGAACACCGTCAGGATTTCAATGACCTCCCCGTTGATCCGAAAGGGAAGAACATATGGCCGCCCAGGGACCTGAAGTTCCAAAACGCTGGTTCGCTCGCCTGCGTGGCCCAATCTCGGGAGTGTCTTAAGGTGCAAAGCGGCGTTCTGGATTTCAATGCCGATCTCTTCGGCTGCTACAGGATTATGCCGCGCGATATGCCGCTTGATCCGGAAAAAATCTTGCAGAGCCCGGCGTTTCCATCTGAGGCGCATCAGTCATCGTCCGGCTCGTCACGTTTTCTAAGCCGGGGGGGCGGCAATTCATTAGGTGTTCCCCAAGATAAGAGCCAAGCCTCCATGTCTTTCTCGGAGACATAGGACCCATCCTCATCGGCCTCTTTCACGGCTTCGTCGATAGCGCGATAAAGCCTGACTTTCTCGTCCACGAATTCTTCAAGCGTACGGTCCATCACATCTGCCGGATCGCGCTTTGTAAGAACCGCAAGCGTATCGATCTTATCGCGCACCGACTCCGAGACCTTAACCGAAACCATCGTTTTAGACATGGCGGCTTCCACTGGATTGTTTCCCAATTTAGGGGTTCAGCCCGGCGATGTCGAGCCTACTCGTCCTTCTTCAAGTCTCGCGCCACCTCGGGCCGGTGCAGCAGCTCGTCGATCTTGTTGGCGTAATCGAGAGCGGTGTCGATGCGGTAGCGCACCTCAGGCATGAACTTCATCTCCACCTTCTTCGCCAGAAGGCCGCGGACGTATTTCTTGTTGCGGTTCAGCGCCTCCAGCAGGGCCTGATCCCTGCCCGCGATGAGTGTCCTCACATAGGCAGTCGCGATCTTGAGATCGGGCGACATCTGCACTTCGACAACCGTGGGCGTCAGCCTCTCAAGCTCCGGATCGCCCGTCTCGCCGCGCAGCAGAATGTCCGCCAGCCCATGACGGATCAGTTCACCGGCGCGAAGCTGGCGTTGTGAAGGGGCGGAACCTTGGGACATGTTTCAGACCTTTCAGCCCTTCACGGGGGACAAGTCTTGGACGGGAGAATGCGTCATTCTGACTTCGCTTTCTTGCAGGAAAGACAGTGTACGCTGCCGCGGCTATGATGAACAGCCTGACGATGCGGGAACAACAGATCGTTCGCCGGATTTTGAAAGTGAACCACGCAGGCGAGCATGGTGCAATTCGCATCTATGGCGCCCAACTCATTGTGGCGAGGCGGCGATTTCCCGGGATATGCGGCAAGCTCGATGAAATGCTCGGGCACGAAATTCGGCATCACAGTGCATTCGCCGGCGCCATGGAGCCGCGCGGCGCCAAGCCGTGCCGTTTGATGTTTCTGTGGGCCTGGGGCGGATGGTGGCTCGGCTTCCTCACGGCATTCCTAGCGCAACGGGCGCTCAAGTGCGTAGCGGTTGAGTGTGGAAAGTTGCGCTAAATTATTGATTTTCGAGCACCTTATCGGCGATCAGTTGATTCCAACTGATCGCCGGGTGCTCTAGGCGAACAGATGATCTGGATTTGCACCGAAGCTGTGGAGCATGCGGTGCACCACCACTTGGTCGATCAACTTGCTTTCCTGGAGAAGCGAGACCCGGAGCTCCATCGCTTGATATCGGAAATCCAGGTCGAAGAACTCAGCCATCTCGATCATGCAAAGTCTTCACGCGGCACACAGGCCTTCTCTCGCGCAGCATGCTGTCACTCATTGCCTTCGTGACCGAAGTCGCTGATCTGGATGTCAACATCAGGCGACAGCCTGC
>JAAURV010000228.1 GCA_012032065.1 Hyphomicrobiales bacterium | reverse complement strand
TTCGGTTCGCCGGTGTTCAGGATTTATCCCACGCTGGGCGTGGATGCGGTCTACTCCACCAATCCCGCCAACTTGCCGTCCAATCCCCAGGATGCCTTTGGCGTGCGGATCAGGCCTCGTTTCGTTTCGAGAGCGACTGGAGCCGCCATTCCTGGACTGGAGACGCCAGCGCCAGCCTGCTCGAGTACGAAGGCGACGGGGAGGCGGCGGTGCTTGACGCCAATGCCGCGACGCGCTTCCGGCTCGATATCCTGCGCACCACGCGCACGGAGTTCGAGGCCCGTTACACACTCGAAGAGGCGGATGGAGACACCACGGAAACTGGATACGACCAAAGTTTCGGCGCGTCAGCCTCGCTCACCCACGACTTTGGCCAGTTTGAAGGACGGCTGCGCGCGGGCGCCAAACGTCCAGCTCTATGACGATCTGGAATTGCTCGACGGCGGCACGGAAGACAATGGCGACCGCGAATACGCCGAGCCTGCCGTTTCCATACGCGCGACCTATTCGGAACCGCCCTCCTTCAAACCTTTCGTGGAAGTGGGCTATGCGCCGCGTTTCCATTTCAAGAGCACTGATAGAAACGGAGAAAACCGAAACTCGCACGGCCTTAACGCGCGTGCCGGTGTTGTGATCGACCGTGGCCCGATCTGGTCGGGCGAGGCAGCACTCGTCTATTCCGCGCGTGATTACGAAGACAGTGCGCTCAAGACCGCCAATGTCTTGGGCGTCGACGCAACCTGACATGGCGGCCCACTGAACTGACCGAGGTGACGGCCACTGCGAGTACGGCGCTCGACGAAGTCACGGAAGCTGGAACCTCGGCGACGCAAACCTGGATATTCGGCGTCGATGCGGTTCAGGCGATCAAGGAGAATGTCGACATCTTTGGCGGCACGGAAGTGACGCTCGAAGATGCAAGCGCCGGAACCGATGTCACGGTGGACACGACGATGGGTGTGGCGTGGAAGCTCAATCCATGGGTCACATGGTCCGCGTCATACGATGCCACGTGGTTCGATGGCGTTGGCAATGACGGCGACTATCGCGAGCATCGCGTGTCGGCCGGGATCGAACTCAGGCCTTGATCCGCCTAAGCGGCGTGTTCGTGACCGGCAATGCCGGCGACTTCCGCCTATTCGTCTAGCGCACCAGCGCGGATCTTCTCCAAGACCGCTTCAAGCGGCGGGCTTTTGTGCCAGCTTACATAACCGCCATGGTTCGCCACGATCCGGTTCAGTGCTTCGCGGAATGCGGGCGAGAGGTCCTGCCTCTCCAATCCATAAGCCACATTGGCCGCGAGGAAGCCCACCTTGTCGCCGCAGTCGTAAGTGTGGCCGTCGTAGACGAGGCCGTGGAACGGCTGCGATTTCATCAGCCTGATCATGGCGTCGGTGATCTGGATTTCGCCGCTGGCGCCGGGTTTTTGACTTTCGATCTCGCGGAAGATTTCCGGCTGAAGAATATAGCGGCCGAGATGATCAGGTTCGAGGGCGCTTCCTCGCGCTTCGGTTTTTCGACCATGGCGTCGATGGTGAAGGTTCGATCCTTGCGGTCCTTGGCGCCGACAACGCCGTAGCGATGAACCTCCGCCCAGTCCACCTCCTCGACCGCCACGACATTTCCGCCGCCGCTTGTCTCGTAGACCTGCATCATCTGCGACAGGCAGCCGGGCGAGGCGTGCATCACCATGTCGGGGAGGAGCACCGCGAAGGGTTCGTTGCCGACGATTTCGCGCGCGCACCAAATGGCATGACCGAGGCCAAGCGGTTCCTGCTGGCGGGTGAAGCTGGTCTGGCCCGCTGCCGGCAGATCCTGTTCAAGCAGGTCCAGTTCCATCGACTTGCCGCGCTTGCGTAGCGTCGATTCAAGTTCGTACTGCTTGTCGAAATGGTCCTCGATGACGCTCTTGTTGCGGCCGGTCACGAAGATCAGGTGCTCGATGCCGGCTTCCCGCGCTTCGTCCACGGCGAGCTGGATCAGCGGCCTGTCGACGACGGTGAGCATTTCCTTGGGCATCGCCTTGGTGGCGGGCAAAAAGCGGGTGCCAAGACCGGCAACCGGGAAAACGGCTTTGCTGATGGGATGCGTCATCACATTTACTCACTGTTAAGGCCGAATTCATGCCGGCCACAACCGGCAAGGGAACATTGATAACGGTAAGCGATAAAACGTTACGACTGCGTTTAAGTTGCGTTAAGGCTGCGGGAGAAGCGGACATGACGGTATTGGTCACCGGAGGCGCTGGCTACATCGGAAGCCACATGGTGCTGGCGCTCGCCGACGCCGGCGAGGACGTGGTGATCCTCGACAATCTTTCGACAGGATTCTGGTGGGCGGTGGCCCCCGGCGCCAAGCTGATCGAAGGCGACATCGGCGACGAAGCGCTTCTCGACAAAGTCATGCAAGAACATCGCTTCGATGCGGTTGTGCATTTCGCGGGCTCGATCGTGGTTCCCGATTCGGTCAGCGATCCCTTGGGCTACTATCTCAATAACACGGTGAAATCGCGGGCGCTGATGGCGGCGGCGGTGCGGAATGAGATACCGCGCTTTATCTTTTCATCCACCGCGGCGGTTTACGGCAATCCGGCCACTCAGCCGGTGTTCGAGAATGCAGCACCTGCGCCGATCTCGCCTTATGGCACCTCGAAGCTGATGACCGAATGGATGCTGCGCGATGCCCATGCCGCGCATGGCATTCAATATGCGGCGCTTCGCTACTTCAATGTGGCAGGAGCTGATCCCAAGGGCCGCACCGGGCAATCAACGCCGCGCGCGACGCACTTGATCAAGGTCGCCTGCCAGACCGCGCTGGGTCAACGCGAACGCATGGACGTGTTTGGCGCCGACTACGATACGCCGGATGGAACGTGCCTTCGCGATTATATCCACGTAAGCGATCTGATTGCCGCGCACATGGATGCCCTGGCGCATCTCAGGCGCGGTGGCGATAGCGGCATCTTCAATTGCGGTTACGGCAAGGGGTATTCGGTGCTCGAAGTGATCAGGGCGGTTGAAAAGGCTCATGGCTCGAGTTTCCGGGTCGACATGGCGCCGCGCCGGGCGGGCGATCCAGCGGCCATCGTGGCGGGGGCGGAGCGCGTGCGCAGCATCCTCGGTTGGAACCCCCATTATGCCGATCTCGACTTCATCGTACGCTCGGCGCTCGATTGGGAAAAGCATCTGCTGCGGCGCAACGCCGCCTGATTGGGGCCGCAATTGGCGGCTTTCCTGGTTTCCTGTAATGCATGAACGGCGGCGAATCGGCCCTGAACGGCGGAATTGGAAACGATGCGAAAGACATTTATTGCAGCTTTGCTTGCGGTCGCGGCGATAGCAGCGCCTGCTCAGGCGGACGCAAAGTTCGAGGCCTTCATCGAGAATACGGTTTGGCCGCTGGTAAAGAAGCAAGGCGTGGCTCGCGGGCTTTTCGACAAGGCATTTGCAGGCATCGCCGAACCCGATGCCAGCGTGTTGAAGCTCGCCGGAAACCAGCCGGAGTTTACGTCGACGACGTCGGCCTATCTCGAAAAGGCGGTGACGCCCATTCGCATCGAGACCGGCCAGCAGATGAAGGCGCGGGAAGCGGCGCTGCTCTCGGCCATCGAGAAAAAATATGGCGTCGATCGCCACATCCTGCTCGGCATCTGGGGCATGGAGTCCAACTTCGGCAAGGACAAGGGCTCCATGAAAGTGATGCAGTCGCTGGCGACGCTGCTTTATGCCGGGCGCAAGCGCGATTATGCGCGCGAGCAGATCGTGGCGGCGTTCAAGATACTCAAGTCCGGCGTCCGCACGCCCGAGAATTTCACCGGTTCATGGGCGGCGGCCATGGGGCACACGCAGTTCATCCCGACGTCCTACATCTCGCGCGCTGTCGATTGGACGGGCGATGGCGTGCGCGACATCTGGGGATCGAAGGAAGATGCGCTCGCGTCCACCGCGAACTATCTGAACAAGAGCGGCTGGATTCCCGGACTCTCGTGGGGCTGGGAGATCGACCTTCCCAAAGGTTTCGAGCGCGCGCTGATCGGGAGAACGAACCGCAAGCCGATTTTGGCGTGGATTGGCATGGGGATCGTCCGCGCGGATGGCGGGAAGCTTCCCAAATCCGATGCAAGAGCTTTCGTGATGGTGCCGCAGGGCGTCAACGGGCCGGCATTTCTCGTGACGAAGAATTTCGAAGCCATCATGACCTACAACATTTCGCACTCTTACGCGCTGGCGGTTGGCCATCTCGCCGACCGCATCCGTGGCGGCGGGGCGATTGTGGGCAACTGGCCGGATACGAGCTTCGATTTGAGTTACGAGCAGCGCCTCGAATTGCAGAGGCGGCTCAACAATCTCGGCTTCGATACGGGATTGGTCGATGGCCGCTTTGGCGCGAGGACGTATGAGGCAATTATTGCATATCAGAAGCGTGTCGGATTGCCGCTTGACGGCGTTCCATCCGTCAAGCTCTTGCAACGAGTGAAGAAAGGAAGCTGAGTGCGCTGGCTGATTGGCATATCGCTCTGCTGCGCGCTGTCGGCAACAGCGCTTGCGCAAGCACCGACAGAAAATCGCACCGATCTACCGATCATTGGCTCCGAAACGTTGGAAGATGCGCAAGGCGAGGCCATGCGGTTGCTTGTCATCGGCGACGCGCTGGCGGGCGGGCTTGGAGCCGGCATGACCCGTAGAGCGGAAGCGGAAGGCGGCTTCGAGATCGCCAACCGGTTCAAGGAAGAATCGGGAGCGGCGCGCCCCGAAGTGCACGACTGGGCGGTGGCGCTTCCGAAGATCCTCGAGGGCAATGAGTTCGACGCCGTGGTCGTCTTGCTTGGCGTGAATGACCGGCAGGAAATCCGTGCCGAGGGAAACCGCCTGTCTTTCGGAACGCCCGAGTGGCAGGCCGCTTACACGCAGCAACTCGATCGCATTCTCGATTCCATCAAGGCTGCCGGGCTTCCGGTGTTCTGGGTGGCGCCGCCGCCCATGGGCGATTTCCGTTACGACGCGGATGTGCGCGCCATCGCCGAGCTGCAGAAGGGGCGGGTGGAGGCCAAGGGCGGACGGTTCATCGATGTGCGCACCAGTTTTCTGACACCCGATGGCCAATTCATGGACCGCGGCCTTGACGACACTGGAACCATCACAAACCTAAGGGCGAGCGACGGCGTTGGGTTCTACAAGGAAGGCAACAACAAGTTTGGCCAGTTGGTGCTGGCGGAAATTCGCGGCGCGGAGAAAACAAGCGCCGCCGCCATGCCGCTGAAAGAGTCGAAAGACGATAAGCCCGCCGCCGATGGGCCATCCTCGCCTTCCTTTGGCCAGGACAATGTCGACGGAACGGTTTCCGAGTTTCAGCCCGAGGTTACC
>JAAURV010000227.1 GCA_012032065.1 Hyphomicrobiales bacterium | reverse complement strand
TAACTAGCCCACTCGCCTCTGCGCATGAGCGGGCTCCGATCCGCCGTCGCGGGTGACGCCGTCGACATCGAGTTCGGCGGAACCGATCATCCAGTCGACGTGGATGATCGAGGTGTTCATGCCGGCGGCGAGTTTCTGTTCGGGCGCCAGCGTGGCACTGTTCGTCAAGTTCTGACCATAGGCCTGGCCCACCGCGATGTGCGAGGCGGCGTTTTCGTCGAAGAGGGTTTCGTTGAACACGATGCCGGAGGCGGAGATCGGGGAAGAGTGCGGCACCAGCGCCACTTCGCCGAGGCGCGCGGCGCCATCGTCGGTCTCGATCATCTTGCGGAAGACATCCCGCCCCTTCTCCGCCGTGCCCTCGACGATGCGGCCTTTCTCGAAGCGCACGCGAATGCCGTCGATCATCGAGCCTTGATAGGAGAGCGGCTTCGTCGAGCGGACCGTTCCTTCCACGCGCTCGCGATGGGGCATGGTGAAGACTTCCTCGGACGGAATGTTGGGGTTGCAGAGAATGCCATTCCGCGCCGTCGATGCGCCACCAGCCCAGATGTGATCGTCCACAAGGCCAATGGTGAGGTCGGTCCCGGGGCCTTTGTATTTGAGCGCCGCATAACGCTTGGCATTGAGCATCGCGGTGCGGGCATGCAGCGCTTTGGTGTGTGCCTCCCACGCGCCGACGGGATCGGGCAGATCGGCGCGCGTGCATTTGAAGATAGCGGCCCAGAGAGCTTCCAGCGCCTTCTCGGGCGCGAGGTTCGGAAACACATTCTTCGCATGCGCCGGCGTGGCCGCCGAGATCACGCACCAGTTGGTGGCAAAGCTGGTGATCTGCTCGATCACCGGCTTGTAGGCACTGGAGCGCGCGCGATTGGCGCGCGAGACATGATCGGGGTTCTGATTGGCGAGAAGTGCCGGATCTTCACCGATAATCGCGAGCCGCGCGGTGCTGCCATCCTTGAAGGCTTCCGCCATGCCGTTGAAGAGCCACGCGGGCGCTGCATCAAAGCTCGCGCCGTGGCCCTGCTCGAAGCGCATCAGCGTGGTCTGTTCGTCGCTGTAGAGTGTGGTGACAAGCGTGGCACCGGCCTTATAGGCATGAAAGGTGATGCGCCGCACGAGATCGACGGCTTCGAGCGGCGCGGTGATCAGCACCTGCTGCCCGGCGCGGATGTTCAAGCCCGATTTGACGACCAGTTCGGCGTAACGATCCAGCAATTCCGTGTGTGTCGCCATGGACTACGGCTTTCCCAAATCTTCCGGACGCGGCATCGAGATGATGTTGTAGCCGGAATCGACATAGTGGACTTCGCCGGTAACTCCGCCCGACAGGTGGGACAGCAGATAGAGGCCGGCGCCGCCCACTTCTTCGAGCGTGATCGCGCGGCGGAGCGGCGCGTGGGCCTGCTGATAGTTGAACATGGCGCGCGCATCGCCGATGCCGGCGCCGGCGAGCGTGCGCATCGGACCAGCGGATATCGCATTCACGCGGATTCCCTTGGGGCCGTAGTCGGCGGCGAGATAACGCACCGAGGCTTCGAGCGCGGCTTTGGCGACGCCCATGACATTGTAGTTCGGCATCACGCGCATGGAACCGCCGTAGGTGAGCGTCACCAGCGAGCCGCCATTGGGCATGATCGCCGCCGCGCGCTTGGCGATCTCGGTGAAGGAAAAACACGAGATCACCATGGTGCGGACGAAGTTGTCGCGCGTCGTGTCGGCGTAAGGGCCCTTCAATTCGTTCTTGTCGGAGAAGGCTATGGCGTGGACGAGAAAGTCGATCGAACCCCACTCGCGCTTCAATGTCGCAAACACCTCATCGACGGTTTCAGTGTCCTCCACATCGCAGGATAGCAACAGATTCGATCCGACACTGTCGGCCAAGGGCTTCACGCGCTTGCCGAAAGCCTCGCCCTGATAGGTGAAGGCGAGATCGGCGCCCTGCTTGTGGAGTTCGCTGGCAATGCCCCAGGCAATCGAATGGTCGTTCGCGACCCCCATCACCAGGCCGCGGCGGCCTTTCATCAAACCGTTGGACATTGTCAGCCGTTGTATCTCTGCAGGATGAGCGTTGCGTTGGTGCCGCCGAAACCGAAGCTGTTCGACATCACGGTGTCGATCTTGGCGTTGTCGATTCTCTTTCGCACGATCGGGATATCGGCGAATTCGGGATCGAGTTCTTCGATATTGGCGCTCTCGCAGATGAAGCCGTTCTTCATCATCAGAATCGAGTAGATCGTTTCCTGAACGCCGGTTGCGCCCAGCGAATGGCCGGTCAAGGATTTTGTCGCGGAGATTGCGGGAATATCCTTGCCGAAGACCTCGCGCATGGCCTCGACTTCCTTCTTATCGCCTATTGGAGTCGATGTGGCGTGCGGGTTGATGTAGTCGATCTTCTCTTTGACGGTGGACATTGCGAGCCGCATGCAGCGCGCGGCGCCTTCGCCCGAGGGCTGTACCATGTCGTAGCCGTCCGACGTCGCGCCATAGCCCACAAGCTCGGCGTAGATTTTGGCGCCGCGGGCTTTCGCGCGTTCGAGTTCCTCGAGCACGACAACGCCAGCGCCGCCCGCGATCACGAAGCCATCGCGGTTCTTGTCGTAGGCGCGCGACGATTTCTCCGGCGTCGCGTTGAACTTCGACGACATGGCGCCCATGGCATCGAAGAGCACCGAGAGCGTCCAGTCCAGTTCCTCTCCGCCGCCCGCGAACATTACATCCTGTTTGCCCCACTGAATCATTTCGGCGGAGTTGCCGATGCAGTGAGCCGAAGTGGCGCAAGCCGAGGTGATTGTATAATTGACGCCGCGAATGCCGAAGGGCGTTGCCAGCACGGCCGAATGGGCTGATGACATCGAGGGCGGAACGGCAAAGGGGCCGACGCGCTTTGGGCCTTTTTCGCGGGCCGTGTCGGCAGACTGAACGATAGTGCGCGTCGACGGGCCGCCCGATCCCATGATGATGCCGGTGCGTTCGTTCTTGACGTCGCCTTCTTCAAGACCGGAATCGGCGATGGCCTGCTGCATGGAAGCGTAGTTCCAGATGCCGCCATCAGCCATGAAACGACGGGCGCGGCGATCGACCTGTTCCGGGTCAAAATTGGGAGCGCCATGCACCTGGCAACGGAAGCCAAGCTTCGCATAGTCCTCGGCCCGCACGATGCCGGATTTCGCTTCGCGCAAGGAAGCCAGAACTTCCTGCGCACTGTTTCCGATGCTCGACACAATGCCTATCCCGGTGACGACGACTCGTCTCATGAATGGACCTCCTCAGGCCTGGGGCTGGAACAGGCCCACTTTGAGGTCTGTTGCCGCATAGATGGTCTCGCCATCGGCCTTCATCAATCCGTCGGCGACGCCCAGCACAAGCCTGCGCAAAATAACCCGTTTCAGTGTGACGATATATTCGACCTTCTTCACGACTGGCGTCACCATGCCGGTGAACTTCACTTCGCCCACGCCAAGCGCCCGCCCGCGCCCGGGTGCTCCCATCCAGCCGAGGAAGAAGCCGCACAATTGCCAAAGCGCATCGAGACCAAGGCAGCCGGGCATGACCGGATCGCCTTGAAAATGGCAGGGGAAGAACCAGAGATCGGGCTTCACGTCGAGTTCGGCGCGAAGCTCGCCCTTACCAAACTCGCCGCCTTCGGCCGAGACCGAGGTGATGCGGTCGAACATCAGCATGGGCGGCAGTGGCAGTTGAGCGTTGCCGGGACCGAAGAGTTCGCCGCGGCCGCAGGCCAACAGGTCATCGTATTGAAAAGCTGATTTCCGTTCAGTCATTATTGTCCGCGCCAATGCCTCTCCGCCGGGGAACGTTCCTAACATGAACGGTCAAGCCGTCAAAGCCTGTAACAAAGTGCTACGTTGCGTGATCGCGGGATTTGGCGCTATAGAGCGGGCAATATGCAAGAAAGCCTGGACAATCTGTGCGATAGGCTGAGGAACGCGGGGCTCAGGCCGACGCGGCAGCGGCTGTCATTGGCCGAACTGCTCTTCGGCAGCGGCGACCGGCATGTCTCGGCCGAGGACCTGCACAAGGAAGCCCTGGCGGCGCGGGTGAAGGTTTCGCTGGCGACCGTCTACAATACGCTGAACCAGTTCCGCGAGGCGGGATTGCTGCGCGAGGTGGCGATCGAGGGCGACCGCACCTATTTCGATACAAACACCTCGAATCACTGCCATTTCTATGTCGAGGGCGAGGGCCGCCTGATCGATTTCCCGTCCGAAGGCATCGCCGTGACGGGGCTGCCGGCAACGCCCGCGGGCACGGCTCTGGCCGGGATCGATGTGATCGTCAGGCTCAGGCCGAAGGGCGTTTAGTCGACCAGTTCGCCGGGATAGACGCCCCAGAGGCCGGCCTGCTCGACGAAGCCTTCGTAGCCGCCGGTTGAGAGTTTGCACCATTTGCCGTCGCAGTGGCCGACTTCGCCCATAACGCCGCCTGTGAGCATGGCGGAGAGCGATGCGTCCTTGTTGGGGGCGGAATGCATGGGCGTGGTCTTGTGGCCGCGCCAGGGGGCGACGATGGCAGTGCGCTTGCCCGTCAGCATGCTCTGGAGAATCCAGCCTTCCTCGCCTTCGCTGTCGCGAATGCGGCGCCAGTTCTCGAACTCGGCGACGATCTCGACGGGCATGCCTTTGCGCTGGAAGACCCAGGCCACGGGATGATCGCTGGAAGGCCCGCGCCGCACATTAACCTTCTCGGCCTTGAGGGAAACAAACCGCGGCAGCGGCAGGCCGGAGGGGCCGGTGTTGCCTGCGGGTTCGATGGAAGCAGTGGTATTTCCGGGGGTGTCCTGGCCAGCGAAGCTATCGGGGCGGTTGGCAAAAAGAGACCAGGCAACGCCGCCCGCCACCGCGAGGCAGGCGAGCCCCAAGGCGATCGATCCAAATCTCTTCGATCTTCCCGCCATCTCCCCGGTTCTTCCCACTTGTGGCGAAGCAGTGCCCAAGTCTACACCTTATGCAACGATCCGCAAACGCCGCCTGGCATGGAACGATTGGCCCTGCAAGGTTAAGAATGCGTCAAGATAAGACTTCTGGAGTTCCGCCTCATGAGCAAGCGCAAGCCCCTCGTCATCGTCACCCGCAAGCTGCCGGCGCAAGTCGAGACGCGGATGATGGAGCTGTTCCACACGCGGCTCAATGCCGGCGATGCGCCGATGAGCCGGGCGGAGCTGACGGAGGCGGTCAAGACCGCGGAAGTGCTGGTGCCGACGGTGACCGACAGGATCGACAAGGCGATCCTCATGCAGGCGGGCGAGCAGTTGAAGCTCATCGCCAATTTCGGAACCGGCGTCGACAACATCGACGTCGAGACGGCGTTGTCGCGCGGCATCACGGTGACCAACACGCCAGGAGTTCTGACCGAAGACACCGCCGACAT
>JAAURV010000226.1 GCA_012032065.1 Hyphomicrobiales bacterium | reverse complement strand
CACCTGGTTGGCGTCGAGCGTTTCGCGCACCGCGTCGGCGATGCTGGGCGGGTCCAGCGGCAAGGGAATACCGAGCTCCGCCGCGCCGTCCGCCATGCGCTGCAGGTGCTCCTCGAACTTGAAGACGTGTCCGCGATAGGCCCGCAAGGTTTCGAACAGCCATCCCCAAGCAGCAGGCCGCGATCGGCGGGATCGATGTGGGCCTGCTCGCGCGCGACCAGCCGGCCGTTGAGCCAGATCATGCCGCCGATCCCTGCGCGGGCTGGACGCCATCCTGGCTGCCGTGCGCCAGCACTTCGATCAGCGCCTTGGCCTTGGCCAGGCTCTCCTCGTACTCGGCATGCGGATCGGAATCGGCGACGATGCCGCCGCCGGCTTGCACGTAGGCTTTGCCGTCCTTGAGCAGCGCGGTGCGAATGGCCGAGGCGACGGTGACCATTGGGGCGTTAGAGCGCTTTGGCGGCCGCAGCACCTCTTCGGCGTGCCCGGCAACCTTCACCTTGTCCCAGATCCGCGCAATTGTGCCGTCCACATCCACCAGATAGGTCGCGCGGACCATGCCCATGTAGGTCTTGCCGTACATCTGCTTTTCGGCCCACACGCCGAGCGCATCGCTGAGGCCGCCCGCTTCCGCATCACTCGCCAGCGGCGCTGTAAGGCCGTGCTTGGCGATGAACCTGGCGTGCTTCTTGGCCGGGTCCTTGCTGACGCCAAGCAGCTTGGTGCCCGCCGCCGCGAAGTCTGCCTGCAAGGCCGAGAAATCCTTGTTCTCGGTGGTGCAGCCGGGCGTGTCATCCTTGGGATAGAAGAAGATCACCAGCTTCGATCCGGCAAAATCGGATGGCTTCACGGCGCCGCCTTCGGGGGTTTCATGGCAATATCGGGGATGGCGTCACCGACGGTAGGGAAGTTGCTCATACGGGGTTCTCCTGTTCGGTAGCGAGAATGTCTGGCCCGAGGATTGGTTTCCACGCGGCGGCCACGGCGGCGCGCGCTTGGGCAAAGGCGGTGAGCAAGGCGTCATACCTGTCGAACCCGCACGCCTGCGCCAGCGCCCGCGCGCCACCTGTCAGCGCCGCATCGAACAACCGCCGTCCCGTCGATCGGCCAGGGCCATCGGCCAGCACATTGCGCTCAAGGTCGCGGAGCCGTTGCGAGTATTCGAGCTGGCGAAGATCGTCCGCCGCCGACACATTGATCTGGCTGTCGGTGCCAATGGCGAAGCTGCCGCCTTCGGCAAGGAACCGCCGTGCCGGAAAAATGCCGTCGCCCAGATTGGCCTCCGTCATCGGGCAAAGTCCGGCAATTACGCCCGATCGCGCCAGCCTTTGCGTTTCCGCTTCGGTCATATGGGTCGCATGAATGGCGCAGAACACGCGCTTTCCATCCGCAAAATCGAGCAGCGTTTCCACCGGCCTCCGTCCACCCGATGCCAGACTCTCATCCACCTCGCGCGTCTGCTCGGCCACATGGATGTGCACCGGATCGCTCGCCGGTATGCTGTTCAGCAATTCCTTCAGGAGTTGAGGTGTCACCGCGCGGAAGCTGTGCGGCGCCACACCGATGCGGCGAAGCGGATGGCCGCCAGCCGCTTCAAGTTTGGCGCGGATCTTCAAGAATCCATCAAGCGTATTGATGAAGCGCCTCTGCCCGCCTTTGCAGGCTCACCGCCAAATCCGCCATATGCATAAAGCGCGGGCAGGATGGTGATCGCGATTCCCGCCTGCTCCGCCGCCGCAAGACAGCGAAGCGAGAGTTCGGCCGGATTTGCATAAGGCGTTCCATTGGGCGCGTGATGCAGATACTGGAACTCGCCCACCGCGGAATAGCCGCCCTTCAACATTTCGACATAAAGCTGTGCTGATACAGCCTCCAAGTCGCCGGGGCCAAGCTTGAGCGCGAAACGGTACATCACTTCGCGCCAGGTCCAGAAGGTGTCGGTTTCGGGGCCTGCGCTTTCGGCAAGGCCCAGCATCAGCCGCTGATGTGCATGCGAATGCACATTCGGCATGGCCGGGATCGCCGCCCCCGGATTTTGTGAGGCGGCCTTTTCGCCGCTTTGCACGTTTGCGATGCGCCCTCCCGCATCGACGGTCACGGCAACATCCCGCTGCCATCCATCGGCCGTCAGCGCCTTCGCGAAGTGGAGCTTGCCATCTGCCATGCTGTCCAGTATACTGTATATACAACCTTATACAAGCTCCAAAATCATGCTGCTGACCAATCTCGCGCTCGCTCCCATGACCGGCGGCCCCGTCATCGCCGATGGCGCGGTGCTGATTGAGGGTGGCCGCATCGCCTGGGCGGGCCAGCGTGCCGATGCGCCATCGGGTGAGGCGGCCGATTGCGGCGGCAGGCTGGCGACGCCGGGCCTCATCGATTGCCACACCCATCTCGTCCATGCGGGAAACCGCGCCGGGGAATTCGAGAAGCGGCTCACCGGCGTTTCCTATGCCGAGATCGCAAAGGCCGGCGGCGGCATCATGTCGACCGTTCGCGCGACCCGCGCCGCGGACGAGGCAAAGCTTCTGTCTCAATCGCGCAAGCGGCTCGAGGCGCTGCTCGACAGTGGAGTCACCACCGTCGAGATCAAGTCCGGGTACGGCCTGGACCGTGAAACCGAAAAGCGCATGCTGCGGACGGCACGCGTCTTGGGGCGAGAGTATCCCGTTGATGTCGTCACCTCTTATCTGGGCGCGCACGCATTGCCGCCGGAGTTCAAGGACAATCGCCAAGGCTATGTCGATCTTGTCTGCAACGATGTGATGCCCGCGGTTCATGCGGAAGGCCTTGCCGATGCCGTCGATGGATTTTGCGAAGGCATCGCGTTCTCCATTGCCGAGATGGAGCAGGTCTTCACTACAGCACGAAAGCTCCGCCTCCCCGTGAAGCTTCACGCCGAACAGCTTTCCAATCTCGGCGGCGCGGCGATGGCCGCACGGTTCGGCGCGCTGTCGGTGGATCATATCGAGTATCTCGATGAAACCGGTATCGCCGCGATGGCGAAGGCCGGAACCACAGCGGTGCTGTTGCCCGGCGCGTTCTATTATCTTCGCGAGAAGCAGGCGCCGCCTGTTGCCGGGCTTCGTGCCGCGGGCGTGCCAATCGCCGTAGCGACCGATCTTAATCCCGGCTCCTCGCCGGTGCATTCGATGCTGACCGCGATGAACATGGCCTGCGTTCTGTTCAGTCTGGCGCCGATGGAGGCCTTGATGGGAGCGACAGCTAACGCCGCCCGCGCGCTGGGCTTCAAGGATCGCGGTCAAATCGCGCCTGGAATGAAAGCCGATCTCGTGCTGTGGGATGTGGAGCATCCAGCCGAACTCGCATACCCGCTCGGCTACAATCCGCTGGCGGCTGTGATCAAGAGTGGCAAGCTTGTAAGGGGCACACTCACATGAGCAGTGCTCAGCCCCTCTATGCGCGGCTCAAGGACCATGTGATGAATCGCATCCGTGCGGGCGATTGGAAAGCCGGCCGCCGCGTGCCCTCGGAAAACGAACTGGTGCAGCGCTTCGGCGTGAGCCGCATGACTGCGAACCGTGCGCTCCGCGAATTGACCGCCGATGGCTATCTCGACCGCGTGCCTGGCGTTGGCACCTTCGTTCGTGCGCGGGCGCAGCAATCGAGTCTCATCGAGCTTCGCAACATCGCCGACGAAATTGCAGCACGCGGCGGAAAGCATGCGGCGCGGATGGTTGTGAAAGAAAAAACCCCCACGACTCCGGCGCTTGCCAGGCAGTTCGAGCTCTCCAAACCTTCGAAACTCGACCATGTGGTGCTGGTGCATGAAGAGAACGGCGTGCCGGTGCAGATCGAGGACCGGTACGTGAACCCCGCCGTGGCGCCGGATTTTCTCAGGCAGAACTTCACCAAGATCACGCCCACGGCATTTCTGCTCGCCGCTGTTCCTGTCGAAGAACTTGAACACAGCGTCTCCGCCATTCAGCCTTCGCGCGAGCAGCGCAGACTTCTCAAAATGCAAGATGGCGAGCCCTGCCTGGCGCTCCACCGGCGAAGCTGGAGCGGTGGCCGCGTGGTGACGTCCGTGACGCTCATCTATCCGGGCCGGCGCTCCGCTCTTTACAGCCGCTACCGCACCAGTGCCAACGGCACACTCTCGCACTAGGAGACGACCATGAATTCCCGCCGCGACAATACGCGTGTGATCCGCGCCGCCACCGGCACGAAACTTCAGGCCAAGAGTTGGCTCACCGAAGCGCCGCTCCGTATGCTGATGAACAATCTCGATCCCGGCGTGGCCGAGCGGCCCGAGGAACTCGTGGTCTATGGCGGCATTGGCCGCGCGCGCGGAACTGGGAGGCTTACGATCGCATCGTCGCCTCGCTCATATCCCTTGAAGATGACGAGACGTTGCTCGTGCAATCGGGCAAGCCCGTCGGTATTTTCCGCACCCACAAGGATGCGCCGCGCGTACTCATCGCCAATTCCAATCTCGTTCCCCATTGGGGTACCTGGGAGCATTTCCACGAACTCGACCGCAAGGGCCTCATGATGTACGGCCAGATGACGGCAGGCTCGTGGATTTACATCGGCACGCAAGGCATCGTTCAGGGCACCTACGAAACCTTCGCCGAAGTGGGCCGCAAGCATTACAACGGCCACCTGAGGGGCAAGTGGATTCTGACGGCGGGCCTTGGCGGCATGGGCGGCGCGCAACCGCTCGCGGCCACCATGGCGGGCGCCTCGATGATCGCCATCGAATGCCAGCCCTCGAGGATCGAGATGCGCTTGAAGACGCGCTACCTCGACCACAGCGCCAAGACATTCGACGAAGCGCTTGAAATGATTCGCGGTTCAAACAAACCAATTTCCGTCGGCGTGCTCGGCAACGCGGCGGAGATTTTGCCCGACCTCGTCAAGCGCGGCATCAAGCCTGACGCGCTCACCGACCAGACTTCGGCACACGATCCAGTCAACGGCTATCTCCCCGCCGGCTGGACGCTCGAACAGTGGGAAGAGAAGCGCGCCAGTGATCCCAAGTCGGTGGCCGAAGCCGCCAAGCAATCCATGCGCGTCCATGTCCAGGCCATGCTCGATCTCCACAAAGCCGGCGTGCCGACGCTCGATTACGGCAACAACATTCGCCAGATGGCCTTCGACATGGGCCTGAAGGACGCCTTCGCCTTCCCCGGCTTCGTCCCGGCCTATATCCGCCCGCTCTTCTGTCGCGGCATCGGCCCCTTCCGCTTGTGCGCCCTCTCCGGCAACCCCGAGGACATCTACAAGACCGATGCGCGTGTGAAGGAACTGATCCCCGACGACCCGCATCTCCACAACTGGCTCGACATGGCAAGGGAGCGCATCGCCTTCCAGGGCCTCCCCGCCCGCATCTGCTGGGTCGGCCTCGGCCAGCGCCATCGCCTGGGATTGGCCTTCAACGAGATGGTC
>JAAURV010000225.1 GCA_012032065.1 Hyphomicrobiales bacterium | reverse complement strand
CGAATGCCATCTGGACGAGGCC
Organism: Hyphomicrobiales bacterium; assembly: GCA_012032065.1. Taxonomy (GTDB): domain Bacteria; phylum Pseudomonadota; class Alphaproteobacteria; order Rhizobiales; family Aestuariivirgaceae; genus Aestuariivirga. The sequence continues at coordinate 5,454 of JAAURV010000225.1, read as the reverse complement.
CAAGTCCGCAAGTGACGGCGGAACAGCACAAGGAATTCTTTGGGGCACGTCTCCGGCAACTACTCCGATCCGGCGCTGACGCTGCACTATCGCGCCGAAGGCCGCAACGAATACACCGTGCTGCTCTATGTGCCGGGCGAGCGGCCTTTCGATCTCTACGATCCCGAGCGCAAGGGCCGTCAGAAGCTCTATGTGAAGCGCGTCTATATCGCCGACGACGCACAGCTCCTGCCGCCATACCTGCGCTTCGTGCGTGGCGTCATCGACAGCGAGGATATGCCGCTCAATCTCTCGCGCGAGATGCTGCAGAACAATCCGCAGGTTGCCGCCATCCGCAAGGCAGTGACGAACAAGGTGATTTCCGAACTGAAGAAGACTGCCGAGAGCGAACCGGAGACCTTCAAGAAGATTTGGGAGCTCTTCGCGCCCGTGATCAAGGAAGGCCTGTACGAGGATATGGAGCGGCGGGACCAGCTCTACGAGCTTTCGCGCTTCCGCTCGACCAAGGGCGACTGGGTTTCGCTCAAGGAATATATCGGCCGCCTGCGCGAAAGCCAGACCGCGATCTACTATCTGACCGGCGAAGATGCGGCGAAAGTTTCGTCCAGTCCGCAGCTTGAAGGCTACAAGGCGCGCGATATCGAAGTGCTGCTGCTCACCGATCCGGTCGATAGCTTCTGGGTGCGCACCGCGGTGGGCTTCGAGGGCAAGCCCTTCAAGTCAGTGACTCAGGGAGCCGCCGATCTCGACATAATTCCCCTCAAGGACCCTGCGAAAACGAAAACCGATGAAGGCGCGGTTGCGCCGCTGTTGCTCGCCATCAAGGCCGCGCTGGGTGAGCGGGTGAAAGACGTGCGCGTATCGCAGCGTTTGACCGAAAGTGCCGTATGTCTCGTTGCCGACGGCGGGCTCGATCGAACGCTGGAAAAGTATCTGGCGCGACAGAAGGATTCCGGTGTGGCGGTTTCAGCGCCAATACTTGAAGTCAATGCATCGCATCCGCTGATCGAGGCGATGTCGAAGCTGCATCAGAAGAACGGAAGCTCGTCCGACATCAACGACGCAGCAGAGCTTCTGCTGGATCAGGCCTTCGTTCTCGAAGGCGAACCGCTCGCCGATCCAGCGGCATTTGCGAAGCGAATGACACAGCTGATGACGCGTGTTCTGTCATAAACGGTATTCCCAATTTTGTGATCGCCGTTGTGAGTTTTCGCACTTGCTTCGCGTCGTGTTTCTGTTATGCAAACCGCGCAATTTAACTTACGCAAAGGAGATAGCCATGATGAAGGGAATTCTTAACTCCCGTTGATCTCCGGGCCGCAGGGCTCGGTGCCCGCGGAAGCGTAATTCGCGCCAGAGGCGCTTCACTACCGCACATTCGAATTTGATGTCCGCTGACAAACGCGCGTTCGCGCGCGCTTGGCAGGGCCATTTGCAACATCGCGCGCAGCCGCGTCTGCGTTTCGCGAAGGAGAGAGTCATGTTCACGATCAAATACGATCTCTTCTTTCCCACCATCGAGGCGGCGAAAGAGATCGCCCGGAAGCTCAACGCGCGCCGCAATGCGTGCGACGTTCGCGATGCCGATCCGCGCGAAGTTCAGCGGATGCGCGACGAACTGCGCGCCGTGCGCGAAACGCACCGTCTCAAGATGACGGCGCACCGCAATGGCATCCTGTAGCGGCCTACGCGTTGATTTCCATTCTCAGCCCACGCGCGTCGCGCGGCGGATCGGCGGGGAAGCGTTGTGCCTCGTCATTCTGAATCCGCCGCGCGACCCATGCGCAGGCGCAGGCATCGAGAAGATCGTCCGCGGCTACGTCCGACCGGCGATAACTTGAAGCAGGAAGCGCGTGCAACGGAAAGCCAGTGCCGCGCAGAAGGTCACGCCGCTGTTCAAGGCCATCGGGAAATGGCGTGCCTCTGATTTTCTTCGGCAACGACAGTGGCTGTCCGCCATTCATGGTCCAGAACGCCAGTTCTGGATGGGACTCGAACACGCGCTTCTGCAAGGCAGGCGTCATCAAGCGGTCGATCTCGCGCATCTTCGGAAAGAGATGGAAACATTGCTTCGCGATCTTTCGCGGTGGATCGGAGTTTTGAAGATTGACCGCGCAGGCTTCGCGATAATCATCGCACATCACCGCGGCGCGGCTTGGAACCGAGAACAGGCTTGACTGGCGCCGACCGAGTTTGGGCCGGACCTCGTTCTCGACCGCGCGCCCGGACATCTCCGGAAATCCGATGGGCATGTCGACTGCGGCGACTGCGGCATCGAGTGCGATAATCTCCGCGAAGCTGCCGACGAGTCTGTGTTCGAGCGTATTGCTCCAGATGACCGCGATCCATCCGCCGGGGCAACCGTCAACGCCAACGACTGGCGTCATGATCCATGCAGCGCTTCGGCAATGGCGAGCGTGTCGCCGCCGAGGCTTGCGGTGATGGTGCGGGAGAGAATTGGAACAGCGCGATTCAGTGCGTCTTCAGGCGTGCTGCCGAAACGATGGGCGAGATAGAGTCCGGCAAGCAGATCGCCGGTGCCATGGGGAACGTCCATCAGCTTTGGCGACGTCACTCTGTGTGACGATGAACTGGCGACGATGATGTTGGCGAGCATCGCGCCATCGGGAACGGATGTCGCCAACACTTCCGGCGCCGCCAAGGAGCGCGCCGCGGCGATGGCGCTTTCGCTGTCTTTCACGACACGCTTCGTAAGCCAACCCAGTTCGAAGGCATTGGGCGTGATGCATGTTGCGAGCGGAACGAGGCGGTCGCGAATGGAAATCGCGAGTGCTTCCGAAACATAGAGCGCATCGTCATCGCCGATCACCGGATCGACGAGAACATAAATCGCGGGATCGATGCGGCAGAGCTTTGCGATCCACTTCGCCATCACCTCGGCCTGATCGGCGTTCGCGAAGTATCCCGTCATCACTGCATCGAGGGCTTGCAATGCGTCAATCCTTTCGAGCGCCTCCAGCATCGCACTCATTTCCGATGCCGGCGTTGCATGGCCCACAGGCTTGCCGAGTCCGGGATGATTGGACAGTTGCACCGTGGGCAGCGCCAGCACTTCATGGCCCATCGCCTGCAGCGCGGGAACCGCCGCCGTCAACCCCACAGGCCCGTAAACCACCTGCGAGGAGACCGCGAGAATGCGCGCCATCAGATGATGTTCCGCTCGAAAAGCGGTTCGCGCGCGGCGATGCGTTCGTAGCCGAGGCGCGCGAGATCGATGGTGCGGAATGTGCCGAAGGTGATGAGTTCGGCGAGCGCATTACCCGTGGCTGGGCCTTGCTGAAGGCCATGGCCGGAGAAGCCGTTGCCGAAATAGAAATTCTCGATCGCCGGATGGCGGCCGATGATGCCGTTCTGATCGAGCGCGTTGTAATCGTAGTGGCCGGCCCAGGCATTGATCACCTTGATCGACTCCAACACCGGATAACGGTTGGCGATCACCGGCCAGATGCGCTCGTCGAAGAACTGGTAGTCGACCTCCCAGTCCATCACTTGCGGTTCTTCGTGTTCCTCGGGCGAAATTCCGGTGAGGAAATGCCGTCCCTCGGGTCGCAGGAAAATGCCATCCGGACAAACACTGAGCGGCGCCTTGTGCATCGCTTCTGGCGCCGAGGGACAATCGATCACATAGACGTAACGCTTGCGCGGGCCGACGGGCAGATCGATTCCGGCCAGTTTCGCAACCGCACCGCCACCGGCCCCCGCTGCATTGACAATACAGGTGGTTTCGATGCGCTCGCCGCTGGAGAGCGTCACGCTGGTGACGCGGTTCTCCTTCACATCGATGCCGGTGACTTCGGCGGGGATCACCTCGACGCCTTGCGCCACCGCCGCTTTGCGGAACAGGTTCATCAGCGAATAGGGATCGAGCCAGCCTTCCCCGGAAAGGCCGAAACATCCGGCGGCCACCCCCTCCGGATTGATCCAGGGAAAGCGCGCCGCGACGTCCGGCCCCTTCAGCAAAATATTGTCGGCGCCGTTGGCGATCTGGATGCGATGGTTCTCCTCCAGAATATCGAGGCCATCCGCACTCGCCATCATGAGGTAACCAAACTCGCGGAAGTTTACATCCGCCTCGGGCCCGAACTCGGCCTTGAGGTTCCGCAGGAGGGCTAGACCGAATTTCGACAGCGCGATATTCTCCGGCGTCGAGAACTGCTGGCGAAGGCCGCCCACCGAGCGCGCCGTGCAGCAGAGTTGATAGGTCGTGTCCTTCTCGACGATGGTAATCCGGCCGGCAAAGCCATGTTTCTTCAGATAATACGCCGTGGCGCTGCCGACCACGCCGCCCCCCACGATCACAACATCCCGCTCGCTCATGTCATCTACATGCCCAAGGTCATCGGCTTCGGCAAGTCACTGGTGCATATCCGCCCATTGCTTGGGGATTGTCGCGACAGTACCACGCCGCCTCAAGCTCAAGCCCTTCGGGTTCGTGCCCAAGAGGGCACGAAAGCTTGACCCGGCGCGGCCCTGTCGCATGTCCTCCGGTGACGCAATGAATGGATCATTATGGCGCTTTCGCCACGAGACGCCATTGATTGCTTCCCAGCGAAAATGCGCCGGACGGCAAGGCTGTCAATGCTTCGCGCCCTCTTGGGCGCGAACCGAAGGCTTGGCGTTGATAGCCTTGCTGGCCGGTGCGACGATGAAGGAAGCAATCGGTGAAACAAGCTTGCCGGTTCCATTTGAGCCGGCGAAGGGACGCCGGCAAAAGTCTGCTTTCAATGCTGCACTGCACAAGGTAGGTTCCGCCCAAACTCAGGAGGGGGCATGAATTACCGGCCGAGGCGCAGCGTTCTTTACATGCCGGGGAACAACGATCGCGCGCTGGAAAAGGCAAAGAGCCTCGAAGTGGATGCGCTGATCCTCGATCTCGAGGATTCGGTGGCACCCGAGCAGAAGAGCGAAGCGCGCGAAAAGTTGCGTGCCGCCGTCAAAGAGCGCGGCTTCGGCAAGCGCGAAGTGACGATCCGCGTCAACGCTCTCTCTTCGCCCTGGGGCGAAGACGATCTCCGCATGGCGGTTGATGCGGCACCCGACGCGATCCTTGTGCCCAAGATCAACGCCGCCGCCGATCTCGAAGCGCCGCGCGCTTAACCGGCGGCAAGACTCCGCTCTGGGCGATGATCGAAACGCCGCTGGCGATCCTCAATCTGAAGGAGATTGCAGCCGCGGCGAAATCCTCGGCACTCGCTTGCTTTATTCTCGGCACCAACGATCTGATCAAGGAAACGCGCGCATCGGCATCGGGGGCGCGGTTCGCGATTTTGCCCTGGCTGTCGATGACGGTGATCGCAGGCCGCGCCGCCGGTATCGATGTGATCGACGGCGTCTACAACGACTTCAAGGACGAGGCAGGCTTCCGCGCCGAATGCGAGCAGGGGGAGCGCGCTCGGCATGGACGGCAAGACGCTGATCCATCCTTCGCAGATC
>JAAURV010000224.1 GCA_012032065.1 Hyphomicrobiales bacterium | reverse complement strand
CGCCAGCAAGAATGCCGCTTGCTGGTTCGCCTCGACTGTCGGAATCAGGGCATGGGCCAATGCCTCGCCGACCGGCGGACGCGCTGACGCCGCGACATACATCGTCAACGCGATCATCAGCAATCCTAAGCCTTGTGCGCAACGATCCATCGCGTCGTTCGCCGCCTCGAATCCTCGCCCTTGAGCGCCTCTTCCGACCGGCGCATCTCGGAACGCGCGCGTTCGAGAGCGCGGCCTGCGGCGCCGGAAGGGTCGGCCTTTCCGCCGTCAAGCGATTTCATGAATTCCGTGAGATCGCCGGCGATGCCGCCCTGCTCGTCGCCGAGGTCGTCGCCGACGCGCCGCGCGTTTCGACTTCGTCCTTGCCTTCGAAGTGGTAGTCGCCGCGATACAGATCGCTGCTCGTGTTCGAGTACTCGCCGATGTCGCCGCACTGGCCCGACGTGTAGAAGCCCGCCGCGCACAGGCCGGGGCTCGCTCCCATCGACAAGGCATTGGCACGCCAGATTTACGACACGGTTGCCAACGGCAGCGAGAGCGCCGGCCTGCAATCGCTCGGCCGCGCCTTCGCCAAGGACTATCCCACTTACAAGAAGGGATACCGCTCGCTGCAGAACTTCCTGCGAAAATCCGGGCTGTTCGAGATCGCAGGCAACGACGTGCGGCTCAAGTAGCCCTGTCGATCCGGCAGGTGTAGCAGTTGTTGACGGCGGAGCGGACGTGGACATAGGCGACATCGGGCCGCGCGAGGATTTCAGCGGCGGCGGTTTCGAGTTCGTCGGAGGGCACGACCTGCCCGGTGCCGTAGACGATCCGGTCATTCGTCCCATAACCCTTGATGAGATGCGCCTTGCGCTTCGCCAGCATGGGCGGAATGTGCGGTGTGTCGGCCGCGCGCTCGCAAGGGCCGGCGTGAAGGAAGATCGGCCCCGTCTCTGCATAGGGCTGCCGCGATGGAAACGGGCGATAGGCAAGGACCAGATAATCCTCGCCCTGCCCCACATCCTCGAGACAATGTCGGCAGGGCACACCGTCGCCGTCTGACACTGCGCGCTCCGGGCTTTGCCCATTGGCATCGGTCCCGTCTGATTGGAAATGCCGGGCTTCGGAGGTGGGCATGGATTTGAAGAGAAGCTGGGTCATGGGAGGTCTCCTTCAATGCCCGTTGATCGCGCCGATCTGAGCGCAAGGCCACCCGATCTTTGCTCACTCCCCTGTCGTCACGCTGGCGAAAGCCATGGTCTATAGCGAAGAGATGCAAATGAGGCGTGCCGCATGCGGTGAGACCTCCCTATGGGCCATGCTTCGCCAGGGTGACTGCGGGAGGGGGAAATGCTTGCTCCAGCGTCGAGATCACAGCTCCTCAATGCCACCTGATCGCGACATCCGGCGCGGGCCTGCTCTATTCCCGCTCACCAATCTCCCGTCACCCTGGCGAAAGCCAGGGTCCATAGCGAGGTCTTGAAGTTGGCTCATTTTTCGAGCGGCACCAGCGTCCCCTCGACATCGATCTGGTCGTGAAAGTCGCCCCAATTCGGGTTGAAGGACTCGATGAGCTGGATTTTCCAAGCCCTTTTCCAGAACTTCAACTGCTTCTCGCGGCGGATGGCGGACTCCATTGTGTGGTGGTGCTCGTACCAGACCAAACGCTTTACATGATAGCTTTGCGTGAATCCCTCAACGGAGCCGTTCTTGTGAGTTGCGACCCGATTCCACAACGAGCTTGTCACGCCAATGTAAAGTGTTCCGCCTTTCCGACTCGCCATGATGTAGACGGCTGGAGATTTCTCGTCTCGCATGTGCTCCTCCATCCTCCCCAACCCCGTCACTCTGGCGAAAGCCAGGGTCCATAGGGACTGTGTCAGGAGAGACGAATGACTGTGGGTTTTCCGGCGCTGCACCGCCTGTTGAGACTTGCACCCAGCGTCGAAACCTCCCTATGGACCGTGGCTTTCGCCAGGGTGACGGCAATAGTAGGAATGCTTATCCAAGCGTATCAGTGCCCCGCCAACCTTGAGTTTGGGAGTCTTGTTCCACTTTGCACTCGCATCACGGTAGCCCAATCGCAACCATCTTCGTCGTCACCCTGGCGGAAGCCAGGGTCCATGGGGAAGAGGTGAAATGAGGTGCGAGGGTAGCCCGCCAGGTGAGGTAAGACCTCCCTATGGGCCCTGGCATTCGCCAGGGTGACGGAAGTAGGGAGGGCACTATCCCAGCCGCTTCAGCGCCTCGTCGATCTTGGCCTTGCGGGCTTCGAGTTCCGTCTTGCGCTCACGGGACTCCTCAAGCACTTCCGCTGGGGCCTTCGCGACGAAGCCCGGATTGTTCAGGCGTCCGTCGATGCCGGCCATGTCTTTGGCGATCTTTTCCAACTCTTTCGAAAGCCGCGCTTTCTCGGCTGCAAAGTCGATGACGCCTTCCAGAGGCAGCGCGACGGTGGCTTCGTCCAACACCATTTGGGCGGAGGATTTGGGGACTTGATCCTCGAAAGAGAGTGAGGAGAGCCGCGCGAGCCTCATGATTTCGGCTTCCCATTGCGCGGCGCGGCGGCGGGACTCTTTGCCGGCGTTGACGATGACGCAGGGGATTTTGGCTCCGGCGTTGACGTTCATCTCGGCGCGGACCGAGCGGACTTCGGAGACGAGGCGGATGACCCAATCGATCTCGGCGTCAGCCGCGGCGTCGCCCAGGCCTTTATAATCAGCCCACGGAGTTTCGATGAGCCACGTGCCGCGGCTCCCAAGCTTCTGCCACAGCTCCTCGGTCACGAAGGGCATGAAGGGATGGAGCATGAGCAATATCTGGTCGATCACCCATGCGGCGGTGGCGCGGGTTTCGGCTTTCTGGGCTTCGTCGGTGCCGGCGAGGATCGGCTTGATCAATTCCAGATACCAGTCGCAGAAGACGTTCCATACGAACTGATACGCCGCCGCGGCGCTTCGTTGAACTTGTACTCCTCGATGCCGCGCGTGATCGCCTTCTGGGCGCGCGCGGTTTCGCCCGCGATCCAGCGGTTCACGGTGACTCGCGCGGCAACGGGATCGAACGTCTCGTCGCGCGCAACGCCATTCAATTCGGCGAAGCGCGCGGCGTTCCAGAGCTTGGTTGCGAAGTTGCGATAGCCTTCGACGCGTTGCGCCGAAAGTTTGATGTCGCGGCCTTGCGCGGCCATGGCGGCGAGCGTGAAGCGCAGCGCATCCGCGCCGTATTGGTCGACGATTTCCAGGGGATCCATGACGTTGCCCTTGGACTTCGACATTTTCTGGCCCTTCTCGTCGCGGACCAGCGCGTGGATGTAGACGGTGTGGAACGGCACATCTTTCATGAAGTGCAGCCCCATCATCATCATGCGGGCAACCCAGAAGAAAATGATGTCGAAGCCGGTGACGAGAACGTCGGTCTTGTAATGGCGCTTGAGTTCCGGCGTTTCATCGGGCCAGCCGAGAGTGGAGAACGGCCAGAGTGCGGAAGAGAACCAGGTGTCGAGCACGTCCTCGTCGCGGTAGAGCGGCACCACCTCGCCTACAAACTTGCCAGATGCCACATGCGTTCCAAGAAGTTCCTTGGTCTTGAACTCTGACTTTGAAACAATTTCCACCGGCTTTCCGAAATGTCGTTTCGCAGCCAGTTCTGCCGCGAGTTCGGTTTCTTCAGCGAATATTGTGCGATTTGGCCCATACCAAGCGGGTATCCTGTGGCCCCACCAGAGCTGGCGTGAGATGCACCAGGGCTGGATGTTGCGCATCCACTCGAAATAGGTCTTCTCCCAATTCTTGGGTACGAAGATTGTATCGCCCTGCTCCACCCGCGCGATGGCGGGCTTTGCAAGCTCGACGGCATTCACATACCACTGCTCGGTGAGCCAAGGCTCGATTACCACATCCGAACGGTCGCCATGGGGCACCTGATGGGTGTGCGGTTCGACTTTGTCCAGGTGACCACGTTCCTCCAGCACGGCAACAATGTGTTTCCTAGCCTCGAAACGATCAACGCCGTCAAGTTCGAGCAATTGTTCGAGCAAAGGGTCGTCAACAACACGATACTGGACATACTCGTTCGCGCCGTCCGGAAACCCGCCGAGACTAGCGACCAATTCGTCCACGCCGCCCGCCTTATTGGCAAATTCCGTATCCTTCCAAAACTCATGATTTTGGGCGAAGGTGACCTTCGCGGTTTCATCGAAGATATTGATCTGCGGCAGATTGTTGCGCTTGCCGACATCGAAGTCGTTGAAATCGTGCGCCGGCGTGATCTTGACGGCGCCTGTTCCCTTCTCGGGATCGGCGTAGTCGTCGCCCACAATCGGAATGAGGCGGCCAACCAGCGGCAGCCGCGCTTTCTTTCCAATGAGATGCTTGAGCTTCTCGTTGTCCGGATGAACCGCGATGCCGGTATCGCCCAGCATGGTTTCGGGGCGCGTGGTGGCGACGACGATCTCCTCGCCCGGTGCGCCATCGTCAATCGGATATTTGATGTGCCAGAGCGAACCCTTCACCTCCTTCTGCACCACTTCCAAATCGGAAATGGCGGTGAGAAGTTTCGGGTCCCAGTTCACAAGGCGCTTGTCCTTGTAGATCAGGCCCTCCTTGTAGAGTTGCACGAACACCTTGATGACGGCTTTCGAGAGCCCTTCGTCCATGGTGAAGCGCTCGCGGCTCCAGTCGCAGGAAGCGCCGAGACGGCGGAGTTGCTGCGAAATGATGCCGCCCGACTCTTCCTTCCACTGCCATACGCGCTTGACGAAGGCCTCGCGGCCCATAGTGCGGCGGTCGGTGTTGTTCTCGGCCTTGAGCATGCGCTCCACCACCATCTGGGTGGCGATGCCGGCGTGATCGGTGCCGGGCTGCCACAGCACATCGCGGCCGCGCATGCGTTCGAAGCGGACGAGAATGTCCTGGATCGTATTGTTGAGCGCATGCCCCATGTGCAGCGAGCCGGTGACATTGGGCGGCGGAATGACGATCGTATAGGGCTTGGCCTTGGGCTTGCGGCCGGGCTTGAAATAGCCGCCCTTCTCCCAACCCTCATACAGGCGGGATTCGATCTCGGACGGCGAAAAGGTCTTTTCGAGCATGGGGATGGCTGGAAGCTGTTTGGATCAGGCGCGCCTTAGACACGATGAAAGTAATTGGTGCAACCCCGTCGGCCGAAGAGGGCCGAGACCGTCAACCCCACTTCCGGATTGGCGCCTTGCGAACGCCACTTGTGAAATGGATTCCGATGGTGTCTGGTTTTCTCCAGATAACTTTCGCTTCCCACATGGTGCCATCGCTTGGCAGCACGAACAGCATTTCGTTGGGAACGGTGGCGGGATTGGCGCATTTGAGCTTGGCGCCGGTGTTGGAGAGATCGCGCACCGTGCAATCGAAAATCGCCTTGTAGTCCTTGCTGACGATCTTGCCGGTTTTGAGCACCCTAAGGCGCGGCGCTGCCCGCTTGTTTGTGTCGGTCATCCCTTAATCCACCGCTCGTGGCGAG
>JAAURV010000010.1 GCA_012032065.1 Hyphomicrobiales bacterium | reverse complement strand
CAGGCCGCGCCGCCGAACGCCTTTGCCGGCGGGAACTGGACCTATCGCCTCGACCCGAACGCCGCCGACGCCCCGCCCTACATCAGCGAGTTCATGGCCTCGAACACGCGCACCAATGGCACGGGCAGCCTGATTGATGAAGATCGTGAGGCTTCCGATTGGATCGAAATTTACAATCCGAGCGGCGTCGCGATAAACCTCGACGGGTGGTATTTGACCGACAGCGCGGGCAATCACCGGCTGTTTATCGACAGCGACAGCGGTAACATGGGCATCGGAACCATCACCCCCGGCGCAACCACGGCCAAGGACAGCAAGCGCGGCTTCAGCCTGCCTTTCTTCAAGAAGTCCACCGAGAACAAGGTGCACATGCCGCCGGTTCCCGGCGCCACCGTCAAGACCGAGGCATCCGCGAACGAGAACAAGCGCCGCCGCCTGTTGCTCGCTGGCGTCGTGCTTCTCGCCGCCATGTCGGCCTATACCTTCAACCTCTTGGGCAAGAACCGGTCTGCGGCTCCGCCCAAGCCCGTAGCTCCGGCCGAGAGCACGGTGCTGCCCGAAGCGGTCCCCGAACCCACGCAGCAGATGGCGCCCTCCGCCACACCGCCTCAGCCGCGCCAGCCTGGCCAGGAATCGGCCATGCCGGAATTGAGCCCCAACGAAGTGGCGGGCGTCGAAGCGCCAGAATCCGCGCCACGCGACGGCGTGCTGACCGGTTCCTTGCCCGGCCAGAAAACCGAAGCATCTCTGAGTTCGATCGTCGCCGAACCTGGCGGCGCTCCGGCTTCCGGCGAAATGCCGCTAGCCGAGGCCGGCAACGAATCGATCCGCCTTGCTGCGGCATCGGGCGACGCAACTGCGCAGTTTGTGATCGCCACCCGCTATCTTGATGGCAAAGACGCGCCGCAGGACTACACCAAGGCAGCGCACTGGTATCAGAAGTCGGCAGGCGCGGGGCTGCCGCCGGCGCAATACCGCCTCGCCACGCTGTTCGAGCGCGGCAAGGGCGTTCCGCTCGATATTGCGGCCGCCGCCGTATGGTACGAGCGCGCCGCCGAACGCGGCAATGTGAAGGCGATGCACAACACCGCCGTGATTTCCGCCGGAAACCAGGCAGGCAAACCGGACTACGAAAAGGCCCACAAATGGTTCACCGCCGCCGCGAACCATGGACTGAAAGACAGCCAGTTCAATCTCGCGGTTCTGATGGAGCGGGGACTGGGCACCAAGGCAAACGCCGGCGACGCCCTGTTCTGGTACACGCTGGCCGGCATTCAGAACGACGCCGATGCCAAGAAGCGCGCCGACGCGCTCTCGCGCTCGCTGGCACCCGCCACCGTCGATGCCGTCAACAAGCGCGTGCGTGAATGGAAACCGCAGCAGGCTCCCGCCGAGGGCAATGTGGTGGCGGTGCAGAATCCGGCCTGGCAGGATGCGAAATCAGCGTCCCAAGCCAGTGCCGTAAGTGATCGCGATCCGGTGCGCACCGCGCAAGAACTCTTGAACAAGCTGGGCTTCGATGCTGGAACCGCCGATGGCAAGATGGGCGCACGCACCGCGAACGCCATCCGCCTGTTCCAGATGCAGACCGGCCTGCAAGTGAACGGCAACGTTTCGCCGGAACTTCTGGCCGCGCTTCGCGAAAAGGCGGGGTAATCTCCCAACTTGTTTTTGACGTGAACTTGCGCAAGGTTGTCGCCGATGGCCGATCTTGCCGATCCTCGCCGTATACCGTCAGGCGCGCTTGCCCTTGGGCTTGCGGGCCTAGTGCCGTTCGTGGCCATCGCGCTTTCGCAATGGCCGGGCGGCCCGGAGCTATTGCCGTTCGCCACGCTCACCTCCGGCATCGTCTATGGCGCGGTGATCCTCTCGTTCCTGGGAGGCATTCGCTGGGGCACGGCCATCGGTCCTTATGGCGCGTGGACGCAGGCGCGCGACATGGCGATGAGCGTTTTGCCATCCCTCGCCGCATGGATCGCCGTGTTGCTGCCGCCATCGGCGGGATTGTGCCTCTTGCTGATCGGTTTTCTGCTTCAAGCGCTGTGGGATGTCATCGATGTCGAGGACGGCCGCTTGCCCTCCTGGTTCGGCCGGCTCCGCATGATGCTCACGGCGGTTGTCGTGATATCGCTTCTGGCGATGCTGGTGCGCCGCTTTATCTGACGGCCTTGGCCGGGAACTTGTGCACCGCTTTGCCGCCCAGCATCCACACATGATAGTCGCGGAACAGCGCCTGGAACGGCTCCGCCGAAACGCTGAGCGCGCCCGTGTAGCTTCCGAACGCCGGCATGACGAGCCGTCTTCCGTCGCCGATGAAGCAACGGCAGCGGATGCGATGCCCGCGCTGCACGACGCTCGCCGCGGGATGAAGGTGGCCCGCGATCTCGCACATGCCCGCGGGAATTTCGCCGGGCAGATGGCGCAGCGCCAACGGTCCAAGAATCAGCGTCTCGGCAATGCGCCCGCCGACATCGGCCGGCGGCTCGGGGTCGTGATTGCCGCTGATCCACACGGTGTCGTGCGCCGCGACGATGCGCCGGAGTTCGGCCAGATCGGCGGCGTCGATTCGCGCGCGTGCCTCGCCATCGTGAAAACTGTCGCCGAGAAACACCAGATGATGCGGCAGGCTCTCGGCAATGGCGAGCGCCAGTTGCGCCAGCGATGCGCGCGTATCGTAAGGCGGAACGTGCACGCCGCGCCGCGCCAGGCTCGATCCCTTTTCAAGATGCAGATCGGCCACGATCAGCGTTCGGAATTCGGGAATGAACAGCGCGCCCGAGAGATCGGGCAGCATCTCGACGCCGCCCAGCGTGATCTTGTGCGATCTAGACAAGCCGCATGGCCTCGTCGATGAGTTGGTCCGCGGCTTCGGCGAGAAGAGCATCATGCGCCTCGCCGTAAATGGATTCGCGCCCGATCTCAAGCAGCACCGGCACCGCCATGGGCGACACCATCTCCAGCGCGCGATGCACAAGCTGCCCTTTGATCCGTTTCAAGAGTCCGCCAAGCCTGTGCACGTCGATCAGTCCATCGGCTGCGTCTTCCCATGCGGCGCGGAGCAGGATGTGATCGGGCTGGTGGCTTCGCAATACATCGTAGATCAAATCGGTGTTGACCGTGACTTGCCGCCCGGTCTTCTCCTTTCCGGGCCAGCGTTTCTCGATCAGCCCCGCGATGATCGCGGCATTGCGGAAGGTGCGTTTCATCAAATTGGATTCGGCCAGCCAGGCATCGAGATCGTCGCCCAACATATCCTCGTCGAAAAGCCGCGCCAGCGAAAGCCGTCCACTCTCGATCATCAATGACAGATCGCGCAGCGCCCAGATCACCAGCGCGTACTCCGACGCGACAAAACCCATGGGCTGTGCGCCCGCGCGCTCCAATCGCCGCGTCAACAGCATGCCAAGCGTCTGGTGCGAGAGCCGTCCCTCGAAGGGATAGCAGACGAGGTAATGCTTGTCGGCGCGCGGAAAGGTCTCGATCAACATCTGGTTCGCCTTCGGCACCAGCGATTTCCAGCGCTGCGCGGAAAGCCAGTCGCGAACCTGCGGCGGCAATCTCTTCCATGACGATGGATCGGCCAGAATGGCGCGCACCCGGCCGGCAAGATAAGTCGAGAGCGGAAACTTGCCGCCTTGATAAGACGGAATCATCGGATCGCGCCCCGGCGCGCGGATTGCCAGCGCGCCGAATTCATCGAGCCCTTCGAATCGCAACACCTCGCCAGAGAAGAGAAACGTCTCGCCAATTGCGAGCTGGCTCAGGAACCACTCCTCGAGTTCTCCCAGCACGCGCCCGCCTGTCACCACGCGTTTTCCAAGGCGCTTCCGCACCGAGGCGATGCGGACCTTCAGCATTTCCTCGGCCACGATGGTGCCGATGTTGAGCTTGTATTGCTGCACGAAACGCGGGTGCGCGATTCGCCACATGCCGTCGGGCGTCAGCTTGAGTTTCGCATAACGTTCATAGGCGCGAAGTGCGTAGCCGCCGGTCGCCACATAATCGATAACCTTGTCGAAATCCTCTCGACTCAGATTGCGGTAAGTCCATGCGCTTGTGACTTCCGCAAAAAGCTGATGCGCCGCGAACGGCCCAGCACACGCGCGCCCCAAAACATGCTGCGCCAACACATCGAGCTTGTGAACGGCTGGATACTCCGTGTCTTGAGCATTGACCCGCGCCGCTTCCAGCGCCGCGACGCATTCGAGCACTTCGAAGCGGTTGGAGGGAACGAGCATCGCCTCGCTCGGCACATCGAGCCGGTGATTGGAGCGACCGATCCGCTGCAAGAGGCGGCTCGATCCCTTGGGGGCGCCAACATGGATAACAAGATCGACATCGCCCCAGTCGATGCCGAGATCGAGCGTCGAGGTGCAAACGACTGCGCGGAGTTTTCCCTCCGACATTGCGGCTTCGACTTTGCGCCGCTGCGCCACATCGAGTGAGCCGTGATGCAGCGCAATCGGCAAATGATCCTCATTCGCTTCCCACAGCGACTGAAACGTCATCTCCGCCTGCGAGCGCGTATTCACGAACACGAGCGTGAGTTTTGCCGATTTGATTGCCCCATAGACCTCGGGAATCGAATATAGCGACGAATGCCCCGACCACGGCACGCGTTCGACCGAATCGAGAATGCGGATGTTGGGCGCAGCTCCCGCCTTGCCCATCACCAGCGTGGCGGGCGTGTTGCGCGACGGAACCAGCCACGCCCTGAGCGCGTCCGCGTCGGCCACCGTGGCTGAAAGCCCGATGCGGCGCATCTCAGGCGCCAGCGTGGCGATCCGGCTCATGGCGAGCGACAGCAACACGCCGCGCTTCGATGTCACCAGCGCATGCAACTCGTCGAGAATGAGCGTGTGGAGTTTGCGAAGCAGATGCGCCGCCGCCGGATCGGCCACAATCAGCGACAATTGCTCCGGCGTGGCGATGAGAATGTCCGGCGGCTTCTGCCGCTGCCGCTGCCGTTTCGAATGCGGCGTGTCTCCGGTCCGTGTCTCGATTGAAATGGCAGCTTCATCTCCGAAACCGGCGTTTCAAGATTGCGCGCGATATCGACGGCAAGCGCCTTCAAGGGCGAAATGTAAAGCGTATGAATGCCGCCGCCGCGTTCACGCCCCATGAGATCGATGAGGCTCGGCAAAAATCCAGCAAGCGTCTTGCCGCCGCCCGTGGGCGAGATCAGCAGCACATCCTCGCCCGCTCTCGCGCGCGCCAGAACCTCAAGCTGATGCGGCCGCGGCGTCCAGCCTCGCGCGGCGAACCAATCACAAAATGGCGAAGGCAAATCGGTCACGGGCGGCAACTTGACTTGGGCCGCCAATCAACGCAACTGGCGCCATGTCCTCCATCGCGGCCACGCCGGTGACGCACCGTTCGGTGCTGACCATTGCTGTTCCGATCATGCTCTCCAACGTCACCGAGCCTTTGATCGGCGTCGTCAACACAGCTGTCGTGGGCCAGCTTCCCGATCCTTACTATATCGGCGCGATTGCGGTCGGCGGGTTGATCTTCGCCTTCATTTTCTGGGGTTTTGGTTTCTTGCGGCTTTCGACCGGCGGCCTGTCGGCCCAAGCCAAGGGCGCAGGCGATACTGTCGAACTGGTCGCCGTACTCTGGCGCGCGCTGGCGATAGCGCTTGCCGCAGGTGTCGCTCTCATCGTGCTCAGCCCATTGATTGAGCGTTTTGCCTTGAGCCTGATCGGCGGCTCGGAGCAAGTGCGCGAGCATGGTGCGACCTACTTCCGCTATCGCATCTGGTCCGCGCCTGCGGCACTCGTCAACTTCTGCGTCATGGGCTGGTTCATCGGCCAGGGCCGCACCGTCGTGACGCTGATCGTGCAGATATTTCTCAACGTCACCAACATGGCGCTCAGCATGCTGTTCGTGCTGAAGCTCGGCATGACGTCCGATGGCGTCGGATTGGCCGCCGTCATCGCCGAATGGTCCGCGGCGGCCCTCGGCCTCTTCGTCGCATGGCGCGCCATCGTGGCGCTCGGCGCCCGTCCGGATGCAAGGCGGGTGTTCGATGGCGCGCGCATCCGGCAAACGCTTGGCGCGAACCGCGACATCATGATCCGCACGGTGTGCCTCGTCTTCGCCTTCGCCTGGTTCACCTCGCGAGGCGCGAGAGCCGGCGATCTCACTGTCGCCGCCAATGCCGTGCTGCTGCAATTCTTCGAAGTCTCCGCCTATCTGATCGACGGCTTCGCCTTCGCCTCCGAAGCGCTCGTGGGCCAGGCGGTGGGCGCGCGCGACAAGCCGCGCTTCTGGCGCGCCATCAAGCTCACAAGCCTGTGGGCGCTCGTCGTTGGCGCGCTGTGCAGCCTTCTGATCTGGCTCACGGGGCCATGGTTCATCGACTTGATGACGGTCAATCCCGAAGTGCGCGAAACCGCGCGCGAGTACTTGCCATGGGCGGCGGCGGCGCCGTTCCTCGGCACCGTGTGCTTCCAGTTCGACGGCATTTTCGTGGGCGCCATGGCGACGCGCGACATGCGCAACATGATGATCGTGTCGCTGGCGATCTATCTCGCAAGCTGGTGGCTGCTGGCCCCCGCATTCGGCAATCACGGCCTGTGGGCGGCCCTCAACATCTTCTTCGTCGCGCGCGGGATAACCTTCGCATCGCGTTTGCCGTCCATCGAACGCCAGGCGTTTCAGTCGGTATAGTGCCGGGCCATCGCTCCGCGCTCGATGGCCGACGTCACCAGTTTGTCGAGTCCAAAGCGGTCGCGGAGTATCGCGAGAAAGCGCAGTTCCTCCTTGCCCACCGCAAGACTCGGAAGCGGCCACTTCCACCGCCAAGGCATAAGCAGTCTCCCGCATTCTGGGCGACAGCGCTTCAGCCACCAATCCCAGCACGGCGTTGAGGCCTTCATTTTCCTGCAGGATTTCGCCGCACTCCTGCGCCACCGTCGTCAGCCGCGCCTCGTCGAAATGCCGGAACACCGGAAGGTGCTTAACGATATGCCCGATCTCCTTGAGTTCGGTCGTATTGATACTGCCCTCGACCCCCGACATGGTGACCATGGTGTAAATAAGAGCCTGCTCGGTGCTGATCGTGCCGGACATGGGGAAACTCCTGAAGCGGTCTGCTGGCTAAACGAGCGGGCGTTCCTTGTCGAGTCACGGCTTAGTAGTCCCTCTGCGTCAAATTGACGATTAGAAGGGAACTGCTTCAAGACTGCTTTTCCGCCTTTGCATTTCCGAAATTTCCCGCCCTTCAATCACGAAATGCTTCCCGGTCGCTCTATCCAAGAAACGCTTTAGGCGCTCATACCTGCTCGTCAAGTGGGCGCAATTGTAGAGTTGGCTATTGGCCTGAAACCCTGCAACAATAGATGACAACTCGCTGTCGCTAATTCTCTCTACCGCGGAGGCCATCCGGTCAAAGCGATTTTTGGTTTCCGTGTAGTCTGGTGATTCAACAAATGCGGAAATAAGGGCCGACTGAATTCGATCTTGCCTACCCAACTTGTCCGCTATCAATTTCAAGACCGCGTGGGAGGATGATGCTGGATTCGTCAGCGAGCCGCGCAGCGCCTGTTCATTGTTGACAAAGCCAGGTGGGTCCTTCCCTTCGAGTTTGAGTGAAATTACTGGTACGCCCTTGCCGAGTGCGAACCCAATTTCTTGGTTCGTGTAGGATGATTCATGAAAGCTGTCAGTCAAGAACACCAACATTATCTCCATCGTCTCCAGTCCGTTCAATATTTCTTTCCGCCACTCCTTGGTCGCTTCAATTGTGTCGTGAGCTACAAAAGAAGAAATTCCGAATGCCTCCAATGCCTCGGCAAGTTCAAAAGCCTTCCTCTTGTGTTCATCGCGGTGAGAAATGAACAGGCGTACGTGACCCTGTTTCCAGATCGAGAGTGAATCAGGGCTTTGCTGCCGCCTTTCCGAAGCAGATTTGGAGCGTTGGAAATCGGGGTCATTCTCATCAACGAGTTCGATTCGGACGGCAGAAAGAAACTCGTTCTGGATACTCGTGGCGCATTCATTCAAATCAGAACGTATCTCATCGGCTATCTTGCTTTGGTCAGCCAGTGGTATGCGCCTTAGGACATCCTCGACAACAAACAGAATTACGTCATGGCCTACGGTGCCACCATTCCAGTTGTCATACGTGGTCTCTTCGATTACGAAAAATTTGCACGAGGCGACGATGTCGTGTTTTATTGCGGCTGCCGTTCGAACATATTCGAAGTCGATCCTTCGCAAGTAAGTGCCGATTTTGGGCGGGATCTGATTCGAGCGACTCAATTGCTTCACCCCGAGAATAAGAATCGATTGAGACGATTACCATATGGACGGTCACTCCGAAATCCTGTGATTTATGAAACCCTTCACCTGATCGATCGCGTCCACCAACCCCATGCGCTCGATAAACATCCCTTCCGGAAATGCCGTGCCGAAGCGCGAGGCGAGCCGGGCGTCGAGCACGACGAAGCAGCCGCGGTCGCCATCGCGGCGGATCAGTCGTCCGAACGCTTGCCGGAGCCGCAGCCGCACCGCCATGTCGCCATAAGATTGACCGCCAAACGCTTCGCGCCGTGCGCGTTCGAGAATGGTGGGCGTGGGCCACGGCACGCGGTCGAGTACGATCAAGCGCAGCGAATCGCCCGGCACATCGACGCCATCTCGCACGGCATCCGTGCCCAGCAAGCACGCATCGCGCTCGGCCCGGAACATGTCGACCAGTGTTCCCGTATCCATCGGGTCCACATGCTGTGCGTAGAGCGGCAATCCAGTTTTCGAAAGCGCCGGCGCCAGCCGCTTGTGCACGGCGCGAAGCCTGGCGATCGCGGTGAACAACCCCAAGGCTCCGCCGCCCGCCGCAACAAACAGTTCGCGATAGGCCGCCGCCACTTGGTCCATGTCGTCGCGGTTGACGTCGTTCACCACCAGCACGCGGCAGATCTTCTCATAGTCGAAAGGCGAAACGTAGCTCGACCGTTTCACCGGATAGGGCAGATGCACCACGCCCGTGCGCATCTCGGCATTCTCCCAGCCATCGGCAATGTCGGGCGGACGGTCCTTGAGCGTGGCGGAGGTAATCACCACGCCATCGGCGTTGCGCAGCACGGCAAAGGCCAGCGGCTGTGTGGGATCGACCCAATGCGAGTGAAGCCCGACATCGCTCTCGCGCCCGCCGAACTGGTCGACCGAAAACCACTCGACGAACTTCTCGTCCGGCTTTTCGAGAACGCGCGACAGCATGTCGATCCATCCGCCCACCATCAGTTCGCCCCGCCGCCTGAGCGAGCGCGCCAGCGCTTCGATGCGGCCGCGGTCGTTGGTAGAAAGTTCGTCGGCCTTGCTGTCGAGAATGCCCGTCAGATTCTTGGCAAGCGACGCCATCGGTTTCTTGAGATCGATGAACGCGCCTGCGAGCTCGCCCGCCGCTTCTCTTAACCCATCGGCCGAGGGATGGCAGTCGGCTTCAAGCGAGTGACCGGAATTCTGTTCCGCCCGCGCCAGCACCTGCTGCCGCACGAGTGTCAGAAACACCTCGCAGACGCCTTCCGGCGATCCCGCCTGCACCCGCCGCATCCATCCGGGGCCAGGCAATATCAGCGCGGCGCGCAGCACGCGGTTCATCTGGCTCTGAAGCTCGTCCTCGCCATTGGTGAGATCGCCGATGCGATCCGCAAGCCCCCGTCCCCTGCGGCGTTCGGATTCAGGTCCTCTCAACCAGCGCCGCAGTTCCGCCGCTTCCAGAGCGGTGAGATGCGCCGAGAAGGCACTGTCGGCGGCATCGAACAGATGGTGACCTTCGTCGAACACGATCCGCCGGATCCCGCCGGGTGCGGCCTCTTCTTCCGCTGTCGTGGCGACCCCCAGCGCATGATCGACCGCGGCCTGATGCAAAACCAGCGCATGATTGGCGATCACGATATCGGCCTTGCGCGCATTGCGGATGCTGCGCTCGACAAAGCACCTCTTGTAATGCGGGCACGCCACATAGATGCACTCGCCGCGCCGGTCGGTGAGACCAAGCGAGTTTGGCGAGGGCGCGCGGCTCTCGCCGCCAAAACTCGGATCGCTGAACAATGGCATCAGCCAGGACGGATAGTCGCCGCCCACCATATCGCCATCACGGCTGAACCTTGCCCAGCGCGCGATCAGCACGGCCAGCAGCGCGCTTCGCGCATCGCTGCCGGTCAGCCGCCCGAACGCCTCCTGCATATTCAGCAGGCACACATAATTCTCGCGGCCCTTCCTCACAACGATCCGCTGTTGCCGTTCGGCGGGATCATCCACAAGCCGGGCGCTCTCACCATCGAGCTGCCGCTGCAGGTTCTTGGTGTATGTCGATATCCAAACCGGCGCGTTGTTGCGCCTCGCCCACAGCCACGAGGGCGCGAGATACCCCAGCGTCTTGCCCAACCCCGTGCCCGCTTCGGCGAGCAGAATGTTGTTTTCCTCGCGCTTGTCGCGCGGCGCAAACGCGAAGGTCGCATCCGCCGCGTAGGCGCGCTGCTGCGGGCGAAGCTCGGCCCCCTGATGCAGAATCGAATCGAGAAGCTCCTGTGCCTCTTCCGGCTCCACCGCATCCTGCTTGCCCGGCGGACGCGGGCCATCGTCCTCCCACTCTTCAATGCGATCCCATACATTGAGGCCGGTGACGAAGCTTCCAAGATCGAGTCCCGGATTGGCCGAAAGCAGCGCCGCCAGGACCGGCTTCGCCCACGGCCAGTTGGTCCGCGCCAGAAACGCTGCATTCTCGGCCGTCTCGCGCGCGAAGGGATAATGCTTATTGGCAAGCCGCGAGAGCAAATCGTGCTGCACCGCCTGAAGCAACTCCGCGTCGCCGCCTTCTGCCTCCAGCGCCAGCGAGCGAGCAAACCCTTGCGGTGTCGGAATGGCAAACCGCGCCGGGCATACGAAAGCGAAGAGCTCCGCCAAATCGTAGTGCCGCTGCTCGCGCGCCGCGCGCACGGACGCGCGCGAAGCGTTGGCCGCGAAACCCAGCCGCTCGATCAGGAATGCAGCGTGGCATACGAGATGCGGCGTCTCGGCCAGCTGCGACAGCGCCAGGAGCGGCGGAACCGCCTGTCCGTTGATCTGTGCTGCGAGCCCCGCAAGGCTCACATTAGGAATTTGTAATGTCATCGGTCACGCTTCGGCCATCAAACCTCGTTTAGGCTGTTCGCTTGATATCGGGAAGGGAGCGAAACATGGACCAGAAATACATCGATCTGTTCGACCAGTTCACCCACGGCAATATGGGCCGCCGCGGATTTCTTGAAAGACTCACCGCCCTCGCGGGCTCCGCCGCTGCGGCAACCGCATTGCTGCCGCTTCTCGAGAACAACTACGCCGTTGCCGAAACCGTCGCCGCCGATGATCCGCGGCTCACCGCTTCCGACACCGAAATCGGCCCGGGTCTCAAGGGCCATCTCGCCACGCCCAAGCAGCCGGCAGGAAAGCTGCCGGCCGTCATCGTGATTCACGAGAACCGCGGCCTCAACCCGCACATCAAGGACGTGACCCGGCGTTTGGCGCTCGAAGGTTTCGCCGCATTCGGTCCGGACTACCTTGCGCCCATCGGCGGTACGCCCGAGGATTCCGACAAGGCGCGCGAGATGATCGGAACGCTCAAGCCCGAAGATGTCGTCGCCCACTCCAAGGCCATCGTCGCAGCTTTGCGAAAACACGAAGCCGCGAACGGAAAGGTCGGCGCAATCGGCTTCTGCTGGGGCGGTGGACAAGTCAACGCGCTCGCCGCGAACGATCCAGCACTTGGCGCAGGCGTCGCCTATTACGGCCGCCAGGTCGATGCAGCGCAGGTGCCGAACATCAAGGCGGCCCTCATGCTCCACTACGCCGAAGCGGATGAGCGCATCAACGCCGGCATCGCCGCCTATGAAGAAGCCCTGAAAGCCAACGGCACGGCCTACGAAATTCACATGTACAAAGGCGCCCAGCACGCCTTCAACAACGACAGCAACGCTGCCCGCTACAACAAGGAAGCCGCCGATCTAGCATGGACCCGCACGGTGGAGTTTCTGAAAAAGCACCTCATCGCCGCGGCTTGATCCGCGTCAACGCATCAGGCGTCCCGCCATGCTGCTGGTAACGCAGCATGACCGCTGAGCCTTCAAGAGTTACGCTCCGCCGCAGCCTCAGCCTGCCATGGCTCGTCTTCTATGGCGTCGGCGTCACGGTGGGCGCCGGCATCTTCGCGCTCATCGGCGAGATCGTGGCGCTGGCGGGCGATCATGCGCCGCTCTCATTCATGATCGCAGGTCTGATTGCCGTCTTCACGGGCCTCTCTTTCGCCGCCCTCTCCAGTGTCTATCCCCACGCGGCCGGCGAAGCCATCTATGTGAAGGAAGGCCTCGGCCAAATGGCAGGCCGCCTCGTTGGCCTCGGTCTCGTCGCCGCCGCCATCACTTCGAGCGCCGTCATCAGCCTCGCCTTTGCAGGCTATCTGGCAGCCGTGATCGATGCCCCCGAAATGCCGAGCGTCGTCATCGTGCTCTTGGTTCTTGCTGTCATCGCCTGGTTGGGTGTGAAAATAAGCGTCGGCTTCGCCGCGCTCATCACCATCCTCGAAGTCGGAACCCTGATCGTCATCATTGCCGCGGGCCTTCCGCACACAGCGGCGGAGGGCGCGTTGAGCAATCTCGCCGCCTGGCCCGCTTCGGAAACCTTGTGGATGGCAACGCTCTCCGGCGCGTTTCTCGCCTTCTTCGCCTTCATCGGCTTCGAGAACATCGTCAATCTTGCCGAGGAGACGCACAGCCCCGAAACCGCGATCCCCAAAGCGGTGATCCTCACCCTGATTGTCACCGTCGCGATCTATCTGCTGGTGGCCATCGTCGCCGTCACCTTTCCCGATCGCGCGGCGCTATCCCTCAGCAAAGCGCCGCTCGCGGTTCTCTTCGAACGCACGTCGGATTTCTCTGGCGCGCCCATCGCCGCCATCGCGTCGATTGCCATGGTGAATGGCATTCTGGTGCAGATCATCATGGCAAGCCGCGTGCTCTATGGCATGGCCAACGCGGGCATGCTGCCACAAATGCTGGCGCGGCTCGACTCCAAGCGCCAGACGCCGGTCTTGGCCATCGTTCTCGTCGTCACCGCCGTGCTCGCGTTCACGCTCTTCGTGCCCTTCCTCGAACTCGCTGCACTGACGAGCTTGGTCATTCTCATGGTCTTCACCGCGGTGAATCTCAGCCTGTTCCTGATCGGCAGCCGCGCCGCGGCAGCGCCGAGGTTACGCCGCTGGCGCTGGTGGGGCGCAATGGGCACGCTGATGTCGGCGGGCCTGATCGTGGCGGAACTGATCGGTTAAAACGCGAATCGCGCGGCAATTGACGCGGGGCCTGCGCATTCCTAAACAAGCGCGCTTCAACGACTGGACAATTCCACGCTCATGCCCATTGACCCACACCTCCGCGCGGCCGCCATGGAGAGCCGCGCCTGGCCTTTCGAAGAGGCCCGTAAGCTCCTGAAGCGTGTGGAGAAGGCGGGCAAGAAAACCGTTCTGTTCGAAACCGGCTATGGACCATCGGGCCTTCCGCACATCGGAACATTCGGCGAAGTGGCCCGCACCACAATGGTGCGCCGCGCTTTCGAAATCCTCTCCGACGCGCCAACGAGGCTTCTCTGCTTTTCCGACGACATGGACGGCATGCGCAAGATTCCCGACAACGTGCCCGACCGTTCATTTCTCGCGCCGCATCTGCATAAGCCGCTGACGGTTGTGCCCAACCCCTTCGGCGGCGATTACGAAAGTTTCGGCCATCATAACAACGCCATGCTCCTGCGTTTCCTCGATACCTTCGGCTTCGACTACGAATTCGCCAGCGCCACCGGCTATTACAAGTCCGGCAAATTCGACGATGTGCTGATCCGTGCGCTCGAAAAATTCGACGACATCATGGCCGTCATGCTGCCCACATTGGGCGAGGAGCGTCAGGCCACCTATTCGCCCTTCCTACCGATCTCGCCCATCTCGGGCCGCGTGCTCTATGTGCCGATGAAGAAGGTCGATCCGAAGCAGGGCACCATCACTTTCGCCGATGAAGATGGCACCGATGTCACGCTTGATGTGCGCGGCGGCCGCACCAAGCTGCAATGGAAACCGGATTTCGGCATGCGCTGGGCGGCACTCGGCGTCGATTTCGAAATGTTCGGCAAGGATCACCAGACCAATGCGCCGATCTACGATCGCATTTGCGAAATTCTCGGCGGCAAGGCGCCGGAGCATTTCGTCTATGAGTTGTTCCTCGATGACAAGGGCCAGAAGATTTCGAAATCCAAGGGCAATGGCCTGACGATCGACGAGTGGCTGACCTATGCCGATCCCGATTCGCTTTCGCTCTTCATGTACAACCGCCCGCGCGAGGCGAAGAAGCTCTACTTCGACGTGATCCCGCGCGCCGTCGATGAATACATGCAGTTCCAGCAGGCCTTCCCGCGCCAGGAGGCGAAGGACCGGCTGATGAACCCGCTCTGGCACATTCACAACGGCAATCCGCCGCCGCCAGAAGAGGGTGCGGTTTCGTTCTCGCTGTTGCTCAATCTCGTGGCCGTCGCCAACACGGAAGACAAAGCCGTGCTCTGGGCCTTTCTCAATCGCTACGCGCCCGAGCTTGCCTCGCACAAACATCCGCGTCTCGACGCGCAAGTCGGCTACGCCATCCGCTACTTCAAGGATTTCGTGAAGCCCAAGAAACAATATCGTCCGCCTACGGATGATGAAAGGCGGGCGTTGGAGGATCTATCCGCCGTGCTCGCCACGCTTCATGAAGGCGCCAAGCCCGAGGAGATTCAGCAGAAAGTCTACGACATCGGCCGCCGCGATCCCTACAAGACGGTGCAGAAAGATGGCTCGGCCGGCGTCGCCCAAGGCTGGTTCAACATGCTCTATCAGGTGCTTCTGGGAGAAGAGCGCGGCCCCCGCTTCGGCTCTTTCGTGGCGCTCTACGGAATCGAAAACACCCGCGGCCTCATCGCCAAGGCGCTGAAGGGTGAGTTGGCGGAATAGAATGTTTCCCCTCCCCCGCGAGCGTAGCGCGCCGGGGAGGGGGAATCACGGCCGTCTCTCACCAAGCATCAACGCAAACCCATCCGCCAGCGTTTTGTCCAGGAACCCCCGCAGCCGCTCGTAGCCATGATGCGCCTCCGAAATGGTCCCCAGCACGGGCGCTTGCTTCAGACGCGCGATCGGAATCAGCGCGACGGGCATCGCGATTGGTTGAAGCAACGTGCCGCGGCCTTGTTGCAGCGTCAGCAGTAAACCATGCAACTCGCCCGACATCACATGGCGCGACAGAAGCATCAGCCGGTGCTGACCATGCTTGTTGGTGACGAAATAGATATGTCCCGATTGATGCGGCACCGCCACGCTGCCACTCTGCGCATAGTCCTTGTCGGTGCGCGCGAGTTCGCGGAACACCAGATGGTTCGCCTCGCCGCTCCACGACACTTCCGTCACATAGCTGTAAATGTTCTGCGGCCGCGACGACGCGGGGCGGAGCGTCATGTAGCTGCCTTCGAGCCACGAGAGCGGCGGGCCGCGCATAGGACGCCGAGCCCTTCCGGCGCGATTGCGGCTTCGCCGGCGACCGCACGCAGCTTCACGCCAAGTACATCCTCAAGCCGCGTCAGCGTCTGCTCGGTCAATTGCCGCTGTCCCGAGAGGCCTTTCTCGAGCGTCGAAATGCTGATCTTTGCTTTTGGCCGCAAGTGCGGCGCGCGACAAACGCCGCCGCGCCAGCTCTTCCTTGATGCGGCCGGCAACCGCCGGAACGGAATCATCCCCCATGCCGGAAGGATTTCAGATTCCATCACGTGCGGCAAGCTCAGGATGGCGGTGCGATCCTCCGCTCGATCAACCAGTTCCGGAATGTCCAGCTCTGCCAGCGCTGCTGCTTCCGCGAAAGCTCTCCGCGCCTCGCTTGGATGATCGGTAGTTCCCACACGGTCATGTTCTGGAAATAGGATCCAAGCAGTTTGTTCGTATTGGGGTACCGCTTCAGTGTTGTGTTAAGCCGGATGAGCTCCGGCAAGGCGTCCACGCCAAGCTCGTGCATATAATCCATGTCCAGATCGGCATAGAGCGCCGCAGGCTCGATCCTCATCCCGGCGAGCGCGCGGTCCACGTTCCATTCCGCGATGAATGCCTTGAAGCTGAAGAATCCACAGGCAAGCAGAAGCATGAAGCTCGCCGTGAGATTGGTTTCGAGCAACCATCCATTGCCGCGCCGCCGCAGAATGCGGATTGCAATGGAGACGAGGCCAAAGACCACAAGTCCCATCCAGATCAATCCCGCAAGCCGCCATTCGGTTAAGCCATAGTCGTTCACATAGGCGAGCGTGCGCTTGACGGACGAGGCAACGAGCAGGATGTTTTGCGCCACCCAACCATGGACGAGCCAACGCACCGCCGCCGTCGCCTCGGTCCGGCTTCCCGGCCGCAGCGCCACGATCATCAATGTGGCGGCGAGTAGTGCCGTCACAATCAGCGTGTAGGATCCGCGATGCACATATTCGGCATGGGCCACGCCAAGCGGCAAAGCGCCGTCAAGCCAGACATACTTGATGTCCAGCAGATTCTCCGCGAGGAACATTGCGTTCAGAAGCAACAGAGTGACCGCGACCGAGAATGGCTGGAAGTAGGTCTGGTGCCAAGCCGGAGTCGCAACATCTTCCAAGGCGCCCTTCACCTTGAGCGGCTTCATGCGCAGAACCGGCCAGAACACCAGCAGGCTCAGTCCGAAGGACAGCAGCTTCAGGTGCGCGTCTTCGGAGACGAGTTGCGGCCAGCCGAGGTCGTGCACGAACTCCTGAATGATGGGATTTGCCACCATCAGCAGAAGGCCGAAGACTGTAGCGGCTGCGATTGGCAACAACAGTGCCGTCAATGTGAAGTGACGCGCTTTGGCGCTGCGGCGGCGCTTGCGTTTGCCGAGAACCGCCATCTCGCTGATGATTTGCAGCGGCGAGGCCAGGAGCCGTGCCGCCGCCGTCTTGATCGCGTGCATCAGCGTGCCATCAGACAGAGAAAGATAGGCGAGCGTCAACCAGCCCATCGTGGTGTTAAGCGGGCCGGGTTCGATTGCGATGGCTGTCACTTCAAGCGCGGCGGCTATGATCGCAACCGCGCGCCTCCGGGTGAGCGGCTTCCGCGCAAGGTACCCGAGTGGGATCAGATAGGCGAGGGCGAGGATGCTTCCCGGCCAGCCTTGCGGAAAGATAGCCGCGCAGATCGCCGCGATGGCGAGCAGCGCGAGATAACGCGCCGAGGGAACGAGAAATCTTGGAAGAGGAAGTCCGCTATTCGTTTCCGCCGTTGCCGTCTGCATTCGCACCCCGATTGCTTGGGATGCGATTGTGCCAGCGCCGCGAACAAAGCTCCATCGGCAGCTTCGTCAAATCCCGCCACAACCGTGTGCGGATTCCGGCAACCGCCTTACTGGCTCGCCCAGATGATGCGCGCCATCCAGTCGATGTCCTTCATCTCGATGGTGCGCGTTTCATGCTCGGGGTTGAACGAGGAAAGCTCCACGGTCTTCGCCGTCTGCCGCTGCATGATCTTCGCCATCACCTGGCCGTCCGTTGTCTTCACGACGACGCGGTCTCCCTTGCGCACGGTGGCGCCCGGCGAAACGATGATGGTATCGCCCTCGCGGAAAATCGGCAGCATCGAGTCGCCGCTGATCTCGAGCGCATAGGCATTGGAATCGGTCACGCCGGGAACGTCAATCTCTTCCCAGCCGGAGCCGGCAGGAAAACCGGAATCATCGAAGAACCCGCCCTTGCCCGCTTGAGCGAGACCCAAAAGCGGGATCTGTTTCCGCCTCGGCGGCTGTCCGCGCCGTCCGGTCAAGAGATCGGTGAACTCTTCGACCGACGCGCCTGATGCATCGAGCACGCGCGCAATGCTTTCCGTCGTCGGCCAGCGCGGGCGGCCATCGGGACCATGCCGCTTGGAGGGATTGAACGAGGTGGGATCGAGTCCCGATTTCTTGGCAAGACCCGACGCGGAAAAACCATAGCGCTCGGCAACGGTATCAATCGCGGCCCAAACCTGTTTGTGCGTAAACATGACGGCTCCGTTAGACTTTTCGCCTTAGGTAGGAACCGATACCTTAAAAAACTCGCATTGTCCATCCCCAAGGGGCTGACTAATTTCGCAACCCTGATAAGAGGCCGAAATGGGCTTGATCTACAAAATCTGTGGCGAAGAAGAATGGAAAACTGCTTTGACCACGGGCATTTACGAGGGTTCGGCGGATGACCGGCGCGACGGTTTCATGCATTTCTCGGCCGCCAATCAGGTGGCTGGAACCCTCGCCAGGCATTTTCCGGAAGGCGCGATCTCGTTCTGATTGCGGTCGACGAATCGCCTCTGGGCGACGGCCTGAAGTACGAAGCCTCGCGCGGCGGCGCGCTGTTTCCGCATCTTTACGGCGTCCTGCCGCTCACCGCGGTGCGTTGGCAAAAACCCATTCGACTCGACAACGGAGAGCATGTGCTTCCAACAGGGATTCCCGCTTGAACATTGCACGCCTTGCCTTTCCTCTCGCAGCCCCGCTTCTCGCAAGGTTGGATGCCGAGCAGGCCCATGACCTGACCATCCGTGCACTGAAGATTTCTCCTTGCGCCACGCCGGCACGGCCCGGCGGTCTCGCGCAAAACGTTTTCGGTCTCGACTTCCCAAACCCCCTTGGCCTTGCGGCGGGCTTCGACAAGAACGCGGAGGTGCCGGACGCCACGTTGGGCTTCGGATTTGGATTCGCCGAAGTCGGCACCGTGACGCCGCTGCCGCAGAAAGGCAATCCAAGGCCGCGTCTCTTCCGCTTGCCCCAGGACCGCGCCGTCATCAATCGCATGGGTTTCAACAACGAAGGCCATGCCGCCATGCTGCGGCGGCTTGTGGATCGGAAACGCGCAGGCATCGTCGGCGTCAACATTGGCGCGAACAAGGATTCGCCGAACCGCGTCGCGGATTATTGCCAAGGACTTGAAACGTTCGCGGAGATCGCGGCCTACGTCGCCGTCAACATCTCCTCGCCCAACACGCCAGGCCTTCGCGGCCTTCAGTCGCGTGATGAACTGTCCAGCTTGCTCTCGGCATTGAACGAAACGCGTGGCGCGTTTCGGACAAAAGTTCCGCTGCTTCTGAAGATCGCGCCCGATCTCGGCGAAACGGAACTGGAAGACATCGCGGCTTGCTGCGGCGGCGGCGCTGTCGATGGCGTGATCGTTTCAAACACCACGATCTCGCGCCCGCCTTTGCGCTCGCGGCACAAAGGTGAAGCGGGCGGTCTTTCTGGCGAGCCGCTTTTCACGCTCTCAACCCAGCAACTCGCCAGATTTCATTTGCTAAGTGATGGAGCGATCCCACTCATTGGCGCCGGCGGCATTCACGATGCCGAATCCGCATGGGCGAAGATCGAAGCAGGCGCGACGTTGCTGCAGCTTTATTCCGCTCTCGTCTATCGCGGGCCCGCGCTCGTCGCGGATATACTCGATGGACTAAACGCACGCATCGAGGCGTCGGGAGTTTCGCTATCCGAAGTGCGCGGCCGTCGTGCGGAAGAAATCGCTCACCATGGGCTGAGCGGCAGGTAACGCGCGAAAATCTCCGAGGTGAAGCCGCGCTCTTGCAGCCTGTCGAGACCGTGGTCGAGCGCCGCAAGCAGCCCGTCATTGTCGCGCTTCACGATGAAGCCGAGGTCGCGGCTGAAGTAGGCCCGGTCGGTATAAGGCCCGCCAAGCAACTTGCAGCAGGCTCGCGAACCGCTGCCCGAAATCCAGAAGATCACGCGGAAAGAGTCGCCAAACAGCGCGTCGATCGTTCCGGTCCGCAGCGCCTCTTGAAGCCCGCTTTCGGTTTCGAACGTCACGATGGTCGAGCGCGGAAAGTGCCGTTCGAGCCAAGCTGCGTGGGCGCTGTCCTTGACCGAGCCGATGCGCTTGCCGGCCAGCGACTTGTAGTCGCTGTCCTCCAGCGGACTCCCGGTTCTCTTTGCAAATCGGCCAAGCGACCAGAAATAGGGCCGCGTTGTCTCGGCATAGCCGGGAAGGCCCTTGTCGAGATGCGGCCCCGAGACGATCGCTTCGGCCTCGCCCGTCTGCAAAGCGGGAAGCAGGGCATCGTAGGGACGGCCCAGAACTTCGCAGCTCAACTTGAGTTCCGTGCAGGTCGCAAGAGCCATATCCACGGCGATGCCGGCCAGTTGGCCGTCCCGGCTCCGAAAGCTGAAAGGCGGGAAGTCCTCGTCCGCTAACAGGATCACGGGGGGCTGTCCGCGACAGCGGTGCGGCGGTGGCTGCGTCCACTTGTCGGAAGCGGGGCAACTCGAATTTGCCTTGAGCCCAACTAGATTCAACCAGAACGGGAATTGTAGCAGCAATACTCAGCCAATGAGCAGTTGCATACAAAGCCATCCGATACTTCATTTTCAGTTTAGTTTGTATCATGTATGGGCCGCGGGGGGACTGGCGTGGTTCTCGCAGATTTGGGTTTCGATTCCGCCTCCGGCATGGCGGGATATGCGCCCGGCACAATAGCCGACACGCCAAGGCATGTCTTGCCCCAGCTTTCTCTGCACGACACCATGGTCTGCCTCAAGAGGCTGGCACCCGACGAGCTGGATCTCGCGCTCAGGCGGAAGGTATTTCCCCTTGTCTGGTCGCCTGAGCCCGAACTTTTTGTTTGCAGCGGCGAAAGCGCCTTCGCCTTTGCTGTAAAACAGGGGCTTCGCTGCATTGCTCAGGTCGAACGTGAAACCTTCCACGAGGCGGTCCGGCGCACCCATGCCGAGGAACTCTTGG
The DNA here is from genome assembly GCA_012032065.1 of Hyphomicrobiales bacterium. Classification (GTDB taxonomy): domain Bacteria; phylum Pseudomonadota; class Alphaproteobacteria; order Rhizobiales; family Aestuariivirgaceae; genus Aestuariivirga. The sequence goes on along the minus strand of JAAURV010000010.1, from coordinate 2,756 downwards.
CCGAGGCGACCGACGGGCTTCGCCTCGCTCGGCCAGAATTTTCTGCATACAGACGATTTACCGGCCCGCAGGCAGCAGTTGGCGTTCTCCTCACGGTGATGCTCGCTGCTGGCCTCCTGCTGTCGCCATCGCTCGTCATCACGGTTTGCGGATGGGTTCTGGGCCTCTTCTTTCTGTCCTTGATCGGCTTTCGCGCGCTTGCCCTGTTTTCGAACGTGTCGCCGGAATATTCCGGAGAGCGTCCGATTCCCGATGCGCAATCGCTGCCCGTCTACACGGTGCTTGTGCCGCTCTTCCGCGAAACCGCTGTGCTCGAAAAACTCATCTCGGCCCTCGCGTGTCTGCGGTATCCCAACGAAAAACTCGACATCAAGCTGATTCTCGAGGAAGACGATTGGCACATGCGGCGCGCTGTCGCATCGTTTGATCTTCCCGGACATTTCGATGTGATCGTCGTGCCCTGCGGCCATCCGCAGACCAAGCCTCGCGCGCTAAACTTCGCGTTGCATTTCGCTAAAGGCGAACTGCTGACGATCTACGACGCGGAAGATGTGCCCGATCCAGATCAGTTGCTGGTGGCCGAGAACGCATTCGCCAAGGCAGGACCGGCGCTAGCCTGCGTTCAGGCAAGCCTCACCTTTCACAATCCCAACGAAAATTGGCTTACCCGGCAGTTCGCGATCGAGTACGGAGTACTTTTCGATCTGTTGCTGCCTGAACTTGCGAACGAAGGATTGCCGCTGCCACTGGGCGGCACGTCGAACCATTTCCGGGTGGCGGCGTTGCGCGATGCAGGTGGATGGGACGCCTGGAACGTCACCGAGGACGCTGATCTAGGGCTCCGTTTTTCTAGGATGGGATATGAGACCGGCACAATTGACTCGCGCACCTATGAGGAAGCCAATTGTAGGTTGCGCAACTGGATCAAGCAGCGCGCCCGCTGGCTCAAGGGCTTTCTCCATACCTGGCTCGTGCATATGCGCGATCTTCCCCGGCTCCGTGCCGAGTTAGGCCTGTCCGGCATGTGGGCGCTGCAGGCCTATACCGCGGGCGTGTTCGTATCCGCATTGCTATATCCGCCGCTTACCCTCGCGGCGATCTGGCAAGTCTTCGTCAATGGCTCAAGCCTCCCCGGCCTTGGCATCGAACGGCAGCTCGCGGCGAGTTTATGCCTCGCCGTGTTTTTGACCGGATATGGACTGGCGATAGCGGCGGGCCGGCGCGCGTTGCGCCGCCAGGGCATTGAGGGATGGTGGCTCACGCTGCTCACCATGCCCGCCTACTGGATGCTGATGTTCGTGGCCGCATGGCTAGCGCTATGGCAGTTCGTCACCCAGCCGCATCATTGGAACAAGACCGAGCATGGCATCTCGTCCATGACGCGACGAACTACCCTGCACAACTAATCAGCAAAGTCGGCAAGCGACGATTAAAAATACTCACGTCGCAAGAATGATCGAATATTAGGCAGAATATAATTCAATAATTACATATAGTTATCAGATTAACCATTGGCACAGCCGTTGCAAAGTCTCTTGCGGTGCACAAAGCACGACTTGGAGAGCGCAATGTACAATCGACGGAAATTCCTGAAATCAGCCGTGGCCATGGGAGCCATCATGGCGGCTGTGGGTGTGCCGCAATTTGCTTTTGCCGACGGAGAAACCATCAAGGTTGGCATCTTGCATTCGCTGTCGGGCACGATGGCGATCAGCGAGACCACGCTGAAAGATGTAATGCTGATGCTGATTGAGGGCCAGAACGCCAAGGGTGGCTTGCTGGGCAAGAAGTTGGAAGCCGTCGTCGTCGATCCGGCCTCCGATTGGCCGCTGTTCGCCGAAAAGGCCCGTGGCTTGATCTCATCCGACAAATGCGCGGCCGTGTTTGGCTGCTGGACATCCGTCTCGCGCAAATCGGTGCTTCCGGTGTTCGAAGAGCTGAACGGTCTGCTGTTCTATCCCGTGCAATACGAGGGCGAGGAGAGCTCGAAAAACGTATTCTACACCGGAGCGGCTCCGAACCAGCAGGCCATTCCCGCTGTCGACTACCTCGCCAACGAAGGCGTCACGCGCTGGGTGCTCGCCGGAACCGACTACGTCTATCCGCGCACCACCAACAAGATTCTGGAAACCTATCTCAAGGATGTTTTGAAGGTTGCGCCAGAGGACATCATGATCAATTACACGCCCTTCGGCAATTCCGATTGGCAGTCGATCGTCGCCGATATCAAGAAGTTCGGTTCCGCGGGCAAGAAGACGGCGGTGGTTTCCACCATCAATGGCGATGCCAACGTGCCGTTCTACAAGGAACTCGGCCAGCAAGGCGTGGCCGCGACGGACATTCCCGTTGTCGCGTTCTCGGTGGGCGAGGAAGAACTCGCGGGCATCGACAAGGGGCCGCTCGTCGGCCATCTCGCGGCGTGGAATTACTTCATGTCGCTCGACAATCCCACGAACGCCGCCTTCATCAAGGATTGGAAAACCTTCATCAAGGACGAAAAACGCGTCACCAACGATCCGATGGAAGCGCACTTCATCGGCTTCAACATGTGGGTCGAAGCGGTGAAGAAGGCGGGCACGACCGATACCGACGCGGTCGCCGATGCCATCATTGGAGTGTCCGTGCCCAATCTCTCCGGCAGCTTCTCCACCATGATGCCAAACCATCACATCACCAAGCCGGTGCTGATCGGCGAAATCCAGGAAACCGGCCAGTTCGAAGTCGTCTGGCAAACCTCCGGGCTGGTTGTTGGCGAT
>JAAURV010000223.1 GCA_012032065.1 Hyphomicrobiales bacterium | reverse complement strand
GATCGAAGGCATGTGGGTCTTGCCAATGGCGGGTGTGGCGCTGCATGGTCCAGGGCGATACCGACACGATCGAGCCTGCGCGAATTGTCTTGCCGCTCATCGGACATGTCCTGGCGGAGGTGCGCGGAAGAAATGTCACCGGCGGATAGAGGCGCAGCGCTTCGTTGAAGACATTGCGCGCGCGCGGCAGCCGTTTCATGTCGGAGAATTGCGGCAGCCGTGCGCCAAGCACGTGCGAACACTCGTCATGCAGCGCTGTCTGCGTTTCGGAATGAGCGGCGATCAAGTAAAGCGACCAAGACAGCGCGCTCGCCGATGTCTCGTGGCCGGCAAGGAACAGCATCGCCACTTGCTCGTTCAGTTCGCGGAGATCGAAATGCGTACCGTTCTCCGGGTCTTTCACCGAGACGAGCGATTGCAGAATGTCATTGTGGGTGGCTTTCGCGCCGGAGTGAAACGCATCGTAACGGGTCTTCACGATCGGATCGAGCACGGCGCGGATGCGCGCGGCGGCAATGGCGGCTTTGCGTCGAAGTCCGGGTGACATCCAGTCGGGCAGGCCAGCCGTGCGATTGATGCCGAAAGCGTATGCGAGTTCCTGGAATTCCTGGAACGCGTCGAAGATCTCGCGCGCTTCTTCCGCCGTCAGCGCGCGCGAGAACAGGGTGCGGAAGATGATGTCGGCGGTGACGTGAGTCATCTCCACGTCGATATGGATTTCGGGCTGGCCCGCCGCCGCATCGAGCCGCTCGATCAAGGCATCGGCCGCATCGCGCATCAGTTCGAATACCAGCTTGATGCGCGCGCCTTCGAAAGCCGGGTCCATCATGCGGCGCTGGCGTTTCCACACCGCGCCGTTCGACACGAAGATCGAGTCGCCCATCAGGAGTTCGAGCATGTCGGCGATGACGGCGTCTTTCGGAAAGTCCTCGGCCTCGTCGACAAGCACGCGGCGGACGAGCTCGGGATCGTTGGCGAGATAGATGCGGCGCGCAAAGGTGCGCCATTGGCCGAGCTTCATGGAATAGACTTCGGGCACCAAGGCCGCAAGCGTGCTGTAACGCGATTGCAGGAACCGCCATGGCCACAGTGGCCAGCCCAGCCACAAGGGCAACTTGCGCACCGGCCTGGGGCAAGGCGGGACGAGGCGAGTCATATGCGCGAAACGCGCAAACGAATGCCGTTCTCCGAGCGCACGGTAAGGCGGCCTACGGGCCGCGGCTCGAAACCCGGCGCGGGCTCGAACCGGAAAGTCCGGAGCAGCGAGGCGAGAATGAGCGTCGCCTCCTGCATGGCGAATGCGGCGCCGAGGCAGACGCGCGGGCCACGGCTGAAGGGCATGAAGGCCTGGCGGATCGATTGCTCGCTGTCCCCGCGGCGGAAGCGGCCGGGATCGAAACTGTCGGGATCGTTCCAGAGCTTGCGGTGGCGATGCATGAGCCAGGGCGAGACATTGACGGTCGAGCCGGCTGCAATGGTCTTGTCGCGCATGGGGCAAGTCTTTGCGGCGCGGCGCGGGAAGAAGGCAACGGGCGGATAGAGCCTGAGCGCCTCGTTGAAGACATTGCGTACACTGACGAGCTTCTTCATATCGGAGAATTCAGGCGCGCGGTCACCGAGCAACGATGCGCACTCGTTTCGCGTGTTTTCTTGGATCTCTTGATCCATCGCGAGAAGATAGAGCGCCCACGAAAGCGAACTCGCGGATGTTTCGTGGCCCGCGAGAAAGATGGTGGCGACCTGTTCGCACAGCTCCTTGTAAGTGAAGCTGCGTCCGGTGACGCTGTCCTTCGCGGCGATGAGCGACTCGAGAATGTCCTCTGGACCCTTGCGTCCGGCGTGAAACGCATCGTATCGCTCCTTGATCACAGGATCGAGCACGCTGCGGATTTCGTCGGCGGCCTTTCGCGCGCGGCGATAGCGAAGCCCGGTGAAGAGCGAAGGGATGCCGAAGGTACGCAGCATGCCGTGGGCATAGGCGGTTTCCTGAAAGCGCAGGAAGGCATCGTAGACCGGCTCGACATGGGCGGGATCGAAGGGCTTCGAGAAGATGGTGCGGAAGATGATGTCGGCGGTCACCAGCGTCATGTCGACATCGACCTGCACCTCTTCGCCATCGCGGCGAGCGGCCATCCGCGCGACGAGCGCGTCGACGGCTTCGCGCATCATGGCAAAGACAGCTCGCAGGCGCGTGAGTTCAAATGCGCCATCCATCATGCGGCGCTGGCACTTCCACTCCTCGCCATTGGCGACGAAGATGGAGTTGCCCATGAGCAGGCCCAGCATGTCGGCGATCATCGGATCCTTGGGGAAGTCGTCCGCCTCTTCGACGAGGATGCGCTGCACGAGTTCCGGCTGGTTGGCGATGTAAATGCGCTTGTGCGGCAATCCAACTTCGCCCAACTGCATGGAGTAACTGCGCTCGTTTAGCTGGCGGAGCGAACAGCGGCGCGAAAATACGAACTTCGCCGGCCGCGTCAGCAAATTCAGCCAGCGGCCAAAGCCGCGCATGGGTTTCGGGTATGGCGGCACGAAACGGGTCATGCGGCCGGTTTCGGCTTGAACATCTTCAGTTTGAACCGGTCGAATTGCCGCACGGTCTCGCGGTGGGCGAAGCGCGCGCAAAGGATTTGCGGCCCCGCGGTGATGGCGAAATAGTCGTAATCCGCCTTGCGCTCGCCGGAGGCCAGATAATGAAAGTGGATGCCTGCGAAATCGCGGCGCATCCGTTTCAGGGTTTCAGGCGTCATCATGTCGAAGAGTTTGGTGGAGAGCACCTTTGGCCGTTCCGGCGAAGCCTCGACACCGCAAAGCTCCAGCGGGTTTTGAAGCGCAAAGCACGCGCCATCTTGCGCCGCCGTGAAATCGATCCAACAGATGTCCTCGGTATTGGCGACAAGCGTGAGTTCATCGCGGAACCATTGCGCTTCCTTCTGCCATGCCAGCATCGGAATGCTGCCGCCCAATGTGAGAAGCGAAATCCGCGGGCCATGGCGCGCGAGGCCGCGATCGCGATTTAAGACCTTGGCCAGCGCGCTCACGCCAAGCTGCGCGCCGGTGCTGTGGCCGACAACCAGCACTTCGCCGTTCTCGGGATCGCACGCCGCTTCCGCAATGCGCCTTGCAAGCGCATCCAGCCGCTCCTCGAGTTCGGGCAAACCTGGCGCATGAAAGCGGTTGAATCCGTAAGTCGCCATCATCCAGTTTATGGCGAAACGCCGCTGCAAGAAACCGATGAGCGGCCCGAAGGCCAGATAGAAGACGAAAGCCCAAATCGCCACTACGACAACCGTTGGCGAGCCAATGGAAGACGCCGCGTAGCTCAGAACCGATGCGACGAGCGCTACCGCAAGAGCCGCGCCGAATACCATCGCTGTCGGATAGACGGCGGCGAGGAATGTGGCCCAGCTTACTTCAAGGGTCTTTCGAAGCATGCCGTTGGCGATGTGCCTTGTGGTTGCGAGCGCCGTGGTCCACAGAATCCTGTATGGGCCGCGCGGCCAGTAGCGCCGCATGATGTCGTCCCAGCGCAGCACATCGTAGGTGGTCGCGACCTTGTGGCCTTGTTCGCCGAAGTCCACGGTCCAGCGAGTCACGAGTTGATCGACAACCGAGCGTGGACCCACGGCGATTTGATAGCCCGACACCGCCGCCTGCCGCGGCGCGTTCTCGCGGTAGAGGCGATAGTAACGCGCCGCACCCTTGGGATCGAAGCCCGGCAGATAGAAGACGTGCCGGCGCTTCACGCGCGGCGTGTCATCTTGTTTTGAAGCGGTTTCCTCGGCCATATCCTTCGCTTCTGCCACAGGTGCCCGCGATGCGACAAAAGAATTCGGCAAGCGGCGTTGACAAGATACCGCGTCCGCTGTGTCATCTCCCCTGGACGGTCTTGAATGGAGTTCGATATGCGCTTCGCTCGCCCCTTCGCTTTCGTTGCCCTCATCGCCTCGGCTTTCTTGGCCCCGGCGCTTCACGCCGAAACGGTGAAAATCACGCTGCTTGGCGTGGGCGATGTCTACCAGTTCGACAAGGGCAAGACGCGGGGCGGCATGGCGCGGCTCAATGCGGTGGCGAGATCCGAGCGCGCGGCAAATCCCAACACGCTCTATCTTTTCACCGGCGACTTCCTGTCGCCGTCGCTGTTGTCCGGTTTCGACAAGGGCGAGAACATGATCATGCTCAGCAATATCGTGCCCTTCGATCTCGCGGTTCCGGGCAATCACGAGTTCGATTTCGGACCGGAGAACTTCCGGGAAAAGATGAAGCTCTCGAAATATCCCTGGGCGGCGATCAACATCACCAAGGCCGATGGCGCGCCGGTCGAAGGCCTCGCTGGCGTCACCATGAAAGATGTGGCGGGCGTGAAGGTGGCCCTTATTCCGGTGGCGCAGGATACTTCGCCGCAGGTCGCTTCGACCGGCGATCTCAAGTTCCTGCCGACGGCGGCAAGTGCGGTCAACGCCGCGAAGGCCGCGCGCAAGGAGGGCGCCGATCTCGTGGTCGGCGTGGTGCAGGCGCCACGCTCCGACGACCAGGCGATGGTGGCGAGCAAGGCGTTCGACGTGATCCTCTCGGGCGACGATCACGAACTTCTGGTTCACTACAACGGCGTCACCGTTCACGTGGACACGTCGACCGATGCCAATCATCTCGTGCCAATCGACCTGACTGTCGACGTCGAGGAAAAAGACGGCAAGCGCACGGTGAAGTGGGAGCCTGCCTTCCGCTTCATCGACACAGCGAATGTCGATCCCGATCCCGAAACCGAAAAGATCGTCGCCGAGTATCGCGCGATGCTCGACAAGGAACTCAACGTCGTGATCGGCAAGACGGCGGGCCCGCTCGATAGCCGCCGCAACATCATCCGCACTCAGGAAGCGGCCATCGGCAATCTCATCGCCGATGCACAACGCGATGCGGTTGGCGCGCAGATCGCCATCGTCAATGCTGGCGGCATCCGCGCCGACAAGGAGTATCCGGCGGGCTCCGAGATCACCCGCCGCGATGTGTTGAGCGAGCTTCCTTTCGGCAATGTGACGGTGCTCACCGAAGTCACCGGCAAGCAGATCGCCGATGCGCTGGAGAACGGCTTCAGCAAGATCGAGGATGGCGCCGGGCGGTTTCCGCAGGTGTCCGGCATCGCCGTCGAGGTGGACGCCACCAAACCGGCAGGCAGCCGCGTGGTGTCGGTGATGTTCGACGGCAAACCCATCGATCCCGCCGCAACCTACAAACTCGCCACCAACGACTACGTGCTGGGCGGCGGAGACGGCTTCACGGCGCTGGCCGGCGGCAAGGTCACGATCGATCCGCGCGGCGGAAAGCTGATGGCCAACGACGTGATGGCGTACCTGCGCAAAGTGGGCACGGTGGATGCGAAGGTAGAAGGGCGGATTACGATCAAACGCTAGCCCGGATATCTCACAGATGTGAAGTGCATCGGGACTGAGAATCAGTGAAAGTGTTTGTGGATCAAATACTTATCCGCCATCTCAGGAGCTCCCGATGCC
>JAAURV010000222.1 GCA_012032065.1 Hyphomicrobiales bacterium | reverse complement strand
GCGTCCGGCACGGCAAGTTCAGCGCGAGCGGCCATGCTTCGAGGCTCAGCCTTCGGCCGAGCACCTCAGCATGAGGTTCTTGCGAAACTGGCCTCATTGGCGAGTACTGTGCGCTAGTAGCCGGACTCTGCCCACATAATATTGATGTGGAGGAATCACTTCTCGCGCCCTCACCCCATTGTCGGGAATCATTTCATGCGGCACTCGTAGCTCCGCTGAACGCCTCGATTCGTCAGCGCCCGGAGGATCGCCCATGAGCGCCGTCGCAGCCCTGCGCCGCGAAATTTACAACCCGATCGACCGCGTGGAGCGGGTCGCGGCCACCAATGCGTGGTCCGTCGATCGCCCGACCGAAGATGAAGTGAGCATGGTCGTCGAGAGCGAGTGGAGCGATCTTCATCTCTCGGTATGCTGGCGCGAAGATCTGGAATCGCTGCAATTCACCTGCGTCTTCGCCGACCGCGTTCCGGCCCCTCGGCGTGAGGAAACCGGACGGCTCATGCTCGTGGCCAACAGCCAGCTATTCCAGGGCCATTTCGATTTGTGGTTCAACGACGGAACGCTCCTCTATCGTGATGCACTGCTGCTCTCGGGAGGCGCGCGCTTCACCGATCAGCAATGTCAGGCGCTGATCGCCAATGGCATCGAGGCCTGCCAGCGTTATTTCCCCGCGATCCAGTTCGTGGTCTGGGCGGGGAAAAACGCCGAGGATGCCATCGAAAGCTGCCTCTTCGAAACCATGGGCGAAGCCTGATGCGCGCGCTTACCGGCACGCTGGTGCTGGTCGGCGCCGGCAAGATGGGTGGCGCGATGATGGACGGCTGGCTCAAGGCCGGCGTCGAACCATCGCAGATAGTGGCGCTCGATCCCTCGCCGCCGCCAGAGATCGCAGATCTCATAAAGTCGCGCGGCATTCGTCACAACGTTCCGGTTGCGAGCATCGTGGACGCGGAGGCCATCATCCTCGCAGTAAAGCCGCAGCTTTCGGATGAGGTGCTTCCCGGCATCGTGGCGCTGCAATTTTCCAAACCCCTTTTCCTGTCCATCATCGCCGGCAAGACCATTGCCTCCTTCGAGCGCCATTTCGGCGCTGATGCCGCGATCATCCGCACCATTCCCAATACACCCGCAGCCATTGGCCGCGGCATCACTGCCATGGCCGCAAACAGAAATGTGTCGGCAAAGCAGATCGCGCTGGCGGAGGAGCTTCTTTCGTCCATCGGCGAAGTTGTGAAGGTCGAGCGCGAAGCGATGATCGATGCCTGCACCGCCGTCTCGGGCTCAGGTCCCGCCTATGTGTTCTATTTGACCGAATGCCTCGCCGCCGCCGGCGAGCATGTGGGGCTTCCTGCCGACCTCGCCATGAAACTCGCCCGCGCCACGGTGGCAGGTTCCGGCGAACTGATGCGCCAGTCCGGTATCGATGCCGCAATCCTGCGCCAGAACGTCACCTCGCCCAAGGGCACCACCTACGCGGCGCTGCAAGTGCTGATGGCGGACGACGGCATGAAACCCATGTTCGAAAAAGCCATCGCCGCCGCCACGAAGCGGGCGAAGGAGCTGGCGAGTTGACCGCGCTATACTTGCATTTTTCACCCTTCCCCCGTCGGGGGAAGGTGCCCCGAAGGGGCGGATGAAGGCCTTGAGGAATGCACTGTTGCCTGAATTTTTCGCATCGCGCCGGCGGCAAGACCCTCATCCGGCGCTTCGCGCCACCTTCTCCCGACGGGAGAAGGGTGATCGTTGGAGATAACGATGCCCGAGATCACCTATGCGGACTTCGAGAAAGTCGACATCCGCGTCGGCACTATCGTCGAAGTGTTGCCGTTCCCGGAGGCGAGGAAGCCGGCGTACAAGCTGAAGATCGATTTCGGCGAGAAGATCGGCGTCAAGAAATCCTCCGCCCAGATCACCACGCACTATACACCGGAGGCGCTGCTCGGAAGGCAAGTCGCCGCCGCCGTCAACTTCCCGCCCCGCCAGATCGGCCCCTTCATGTCGGAAGTGCTGACGCTGGGCTTCCCCAACGATGACGGCTCAGTGATCCTGATCTCGCCGACACAGCCCGTGCCCAACGGCAGCAAGCTGTTCTGACCCAGTACCGTCATTCCAGCCAAGCGATGCGAAGCATCGCGCGAGCTGGAACCCAGCTTTGGAAGAGCAAGTCGAACTCAGCAAAGCTGGGTTCCAAATCGCGCGCTGTCGCGCGCGTTTGGAATGACGAAACTGAAAGAGGCGCAGCTGCTACACCGGCACCCTCAGCCTCGCCCGCAATCCCCCCATCGGGCTATCAATCAGCTCTATTTCGCCGCCATGCGCGTGGGCGATGTCGCGGGCGATGGCCAGGCCCAGGCCGGTGCCTGTCTCATCCAAGTTCCGCGCGTGGTCCAGGCGCACGAAGGGGCGGAAGGCGTCTTCGCGGAGTCCTACCGGAATGCCTGGGCCGTTGTCATCCACGACAATCTCAAGGAAGCCATCGCCCGAGCGTGACTCCACTTTCACATGCTCCGCATAGCGCACCGCGTTTCCGATCAGGTTTGAAAGCAATCGCCGAAAAGCGTTGGGCTTCAGGCGCCCCACTACCTTTTCCAATTCCTTTACTTCAATGCTCTTGCCCTTGCGATCGAGACTCGCCGCAACGCTCGCCACCAGCGCCGACACATCCGTCTCCGACGAGGTCTCGCCGCCATCGCCTTTGACGAACGCCATGTAGGCTTCGAGCATGCGCTGCATTTCGTCCACGTCTTCCTTGAGCGGCTTGATCTTCGGACCGTCGCCCAGGAACGCGAGCTCCAACTTGAATCGCGTCAGGATGGTGCGCAGATCGTGGCTGACGCCGGCGAGCATCGCGGTGCGCTGCTCGACGTGGCGGGCGAGGCGGTCCTTCATGTCGAGGAAGGCAACACCTGCCTGCCGCACTTCGGTGGCGCCACGCGGCCGGAAATCGCCTGCCTCCTGCCCCATGCCGAAACGCTGCGCGGCGTGCGCCAAATCGATGATCGGCGTGATCTGCTTCTTGAGGAAAATGACGGCAATTCCGAGCAGAAACAGCGACGACGCCAGCATCCACATCAGCAGCATATCGGTGCTCGCCGCATAGGCGCGCTCCTCGCGCACTTTGATGCTGTAGATCACGCCGTTTCCGACATCGACCGCGATCTCGACATGGCCCTCGCTTCCTGCCGTGTTGACGCGGAAGGGCCGCTTGGTTTCGCGCGCCAGGTAGCGCGACAGCCTTTCTGCGGCAAGCGCGAACATCGAAGGCTCCACCTCGGGCGGGAGCGTTCCGTTCCGCACAACCGTGAAATCGAGGCTCAACTTGTCGCGCGCCAGCCTTTCGATCTCGGCGAGGCTCTCTCCCTTGGTGTTGAGCTCGACCAGGAGCGCGATCTCGCGGGCGAGCGAGCGCGCCAGCACGCGCGAGACATTGTCCCAGTGGCGCTCGAGGATGATGCCGGCCATGATGGTCTGCATCAGCACCATGGGCGCGATCACGATGATGAGCGAGCGCTTGTATACGCCCCGCCGGCAACCAGTTCTCAAGCAAACGGTTGAAGCGGAAATAGAGGCCGCGCGGGGCGGAGGTGCGCTGACCGTGGTCATCCGTCCGCCATCAGGCAATAGCCGGCGCCGCGCACGGTTTGCAGGAACACAGGGTTCGCCGGATCCGCCTCGATTTTTTGCCTGAGCCGGTTGATCTGCACATCGACCGCGCGCGCGCTTTGCTCGGTGCCCGGCTGCGAGAATTCGTCCCGGCTCACGGCTTCGCCGGGCTGGCGCGACAGCAGGCGAAGGAAATCGCGCTCGCGCGTCGTCAGCCGCACCGGCCGGCCATCGCGCAACAACTCGCCACGCTGCGGATTGAAGATGAACCCGCCAAAGCGCACCGTTATGCCAGAGCCTCCTTTCCATCCGCTTCGTTTCAAGAGGTTTTGGATGCGCAACACCAGTTCGCGTGGCTCGAAAGGCTTGCCCAGATAATCGTCGCCACCCGCTTCCAGCCCGCCAATGCGGTCGCCGGTATCGGTCAGCGCCGACAAAACCAGAATGGGAATGCCCTGGCGCTCGTCGCGCAGCGCGCGGGTGAACTCCAGCCCGCTTTCCCCCGGCATCATCACGTCGACAATCGCCACGTCGAACTCGAGGCCGCGCATCCTTTCTCGTGCTTCCTTCGCCGCTCCCGCCGCGGTCACCCGGAAGCCATTCTCGCGCAAATAGCTTTGCAGCAGTTCCCGGATACGATGGTCGTCGTCAACCACGAGAATGTGCGGCGCCTCGCTCACTTGATTTGCCCCAGGACGCTTGTGCGTCCCATCCAGCCGCGCACCGCATCGCGGTTTTCATCGCCGATCAGATGGAACAGCAGCGCCCGGTAGGCGTGCCCACCGTCGCCATTGGTTTCGGTTATGGCCTTGCGGATGCGCGCGATCTGCGGCGCCATCAGGCGGCGGTGCAAATCCTTGCCCGCATCGGTCAGATAGAGCAGCCGCTGGCGCCGGTCTTCCTCGCCTTCCTTCTGAAACACGAAGCCCTTGTCGATAAGCTCTTTCAGCACACGGCCCAGGCTCTGCTTGGTGATGCGCAGGATCTCGAGAAGCTGCGCCACGGTCATGCCCGGATCGCGGCCGATGAAATGCAGAACCCGGTGATGCGCGCGCCGAACTCGCTGCGCGCGGGATGGAGCGTGTGCGCGTCACGGAGAAACCCTCCGCGCCGTGCAGGATCACGCTCGACGATGCGGAATCGGCGAAGCTGTGTCTGCTGAACTATGATCATCAGCCGGCCGCACACCGTATCATCAGCAAGGGCCGATCTTCGTGCGTGAGCGCGGTGGCCGTTACGCAAGCGAGAACGTTATCCCGCCGGCATGGCGCGCCGCACGCTGTCATTGCGTGGGTTCGACGCAAAGCACATGATGATCGAAGCGGACCTCACCGAGGGCTCGGATGCAGCGGCGCTGATCGAGGCGTTCTTCGCCAACCCGCACGTCGCGTACATCCACGCGCACTACGCGCGGCGCGGCTGTTACGCGGCATTGATCGAACGGATCAGTTGAGGCGCAGCGCTTGCGCGAGCGCGGTCATGGCGCGCGAGGCGTTGATGTGCGCGGTGGAATTGCCCTGCGCCTTCGAGACGACGAACGCGCCTTCGATCGACGTGAGCATTGCCGATCCGAACGCGGCGGCGTTTTGCTCGGTCATGCCGCGCGCGAGCGCGGCTGCGGCGATTTCCTGCTCCCAGGATGTGAACGCGGTGCGGACTGCGGCGGCGAGTTTTGGATTGCCGTTGCCGAAGCCGGTGCGATCGCCGCCATCGGACACGAAGACATGTAGTCCCGGTCCTTGCACTCCTTTGCCGTCGTTTTGAACACACGCACGACGAAGGTGTCCAAATCGACGCCGCTCTCGTTGAGATCACGAAAACGTTTGGCGACCTCCGCACCCACGCGTTCAACCACTTCGGCGCCGATTTGCTCCTTCCCGCCTGGAAAGTGGAAGTAGAGCGAACCGCGCGGAGCGCCTGATTTTTCAAGGAGTTCGGCCACGCCGACCCCCTCAT
>JAAURV010000221.1 GCA_012032065.1 Hyphomicrobiales bacterium | reverse complement strand
CGGAGACAACTTGCAGGGGCAGTTGCAGACAGCGCGCCAGATGACTTGCAGCCTGGGATCGCGAAGATTATGAGGGCGCCGGTGTGGCCGGATTAGCTCAGCGGTAGAGCAGCGGTTTTGTAAACCGAAGGTCGGGGGTTCAATCCCCTCATCCGGCACCACAAGTTAACTCCTCGATTGCGCGTTCGTGGCGCGCTCCGCCGCGTCCGTAAAGTCTCGCGCAAGCTTGCGGGCGGACACTTCCCTGCATCATGGCGGAACTCACGATCAATCAGGGCGCGACATTCAACTGGGCGAACTACGCCTTGTGGACGCCGCTGTATCAGCATTCGGTCAGGAGCTTCATGACCGGGGAACTGGCCGGGCCGGGCGAGTGGGCCATAAGCCTTGACTGGTACGAAGACGTCAATGAAAGCGAAAGCTTCGACGCGGGCGATATCACGGTCGGCAAGGCGACGCTGGACCTGACGGAGTTCACGCCAGTTCCAACCGCGCCCGGCGCGTATGCCTATGATTTTTCCCTTCACCTCGATTGGACACTCCGCGATCCGAACACCGGCGCGGAGATCGGAACGATCAAAGGGGAGCGCCATCGGCGTTCCGGATTACTGTCGTGGCTACAGGCCAAGCGCCAAACGGCCCAGTGACATCTTACTATGCCATTGTAAGCCGCACCGGTGCCGGCAACGAGTTCTTCTCCGGCGACGACACGGTGATCCTTGGCGCCGGTGACGACTACTTTGTCGACTTCGAGGGAGATCTGACACTCACCGCGGGCGCGGGGAACGACACCTTGGTCATTATGGACAACACTGACTCCGCGCCGGACTACATCGACGGCGGCGACGGCGACGATTTCATCACCTACGCGGGTTACGGCGACGTCTTCTTCGGCGGAAGCGGCGGCGACACGTTTGTTTACGACGCCAACCATCAGCAAACCAATGGCTTCTCCACCGTATTTTTCGGCGGCGAGGGCAACGACTATGTCACGGGCTCGCCGCGCGGAAATGAGTTCTTCGAAGAAGCCGGAAGCGGCAACGATACCTATATAGGCACAAACTTGACGGCGTACCGGGATGTGCTCGACTACAGCGCTGCTTCCAGTGGCGTCACAACCGACATCGGATCAAACCATGCCGTCAATACCGGGACCTACGGCCTGGACCTGTTCATCGGCATCGACGACGTGAATGGCACCGGCTTCAACGACGTGATCTTCGGCTCGGCCGCGGGAAACCGGCTGTCCGGCGGCAATGGCGCGGACGTTTTGGATGGCCGGGGCGGGGCGGACATCCTCGCTGGCGGCGCCGGCAACGACACGCAGCAAGGCGGCACTGGAGACGACGATCTTTCCGGCGGCGACGGCAATGATACACTGCGCGGCGGCGCTGGCTCCGACAGTTTTGAATGGCGGCGCGGGCAGCGCCGACATGGCGGACTATCTGACGGCGGTCACGGTTGGAGTGACCGCGGCACTCGATGGGTCGCTTACAGGCACAGGCGACGCCAAAGGCGACACATTCGTTGGAATAGAAAGGCTTCGCGGAACCAATTTCGACGACTGCCTGAAGGGTGACGCAGCCTCCAACATTCTCTTCGGCCAGAGCGGCAGAGACATCCTCGACGGCGGCAGCGGCGCGGACCGGATTATTGGCGGGACCTCGATCGACACATTGACAGGCGGGGCCGGCGCGGACCGCTTCGAGTTCATGGCGCTCAACGAAGTTGGCGATCTCATCCTCGACTTCTCCGCCGCCGATGACCTCTTCGTCATCACCGGCAGCGCCTTCGGCGGCGGGCTGACGGCTGGCACACTGAGCGCGAACCAGTTTCAGTCCTCGGCCAACACAGCCGCCGCGAATGCCGCCGTGCGTTTCATCTTTAACACGTCGAACAAGACTCTCTGGTTCGACTCCGATGGCAGCGCCGCCGCGGGGGCGGTCATGCTCGCCGAACTGCAAGCGACGGCAATCGTAACCCACGCTGACATCCTGATCGTTTGACCAGCGCCTTTCCATCGGCCCACGATGGAGTTCCGTGGCGCGGACACATAAGCCTAAGGTCGCCCTCGATGAATCTTGCACGGCGCGGAAAACTGTGTGAGGATTCCGGTACCTCTTCGCATTTGCGAAACCGATGGAGGTCAGGCATGTGCCGTATCTTCGCGGGGCAGAATCCCGCCAACTACGCCTACGAGACCCGCTCCGTGCGCTTGATGGGGCACGCCACCAGCGTGCGGCTCGAGGCGAAATACTGGGTTGTGGTTGAAGAGATTGCCAAGAGCCAGGGCTTGCCCCTGCCCCGCTTCCTGTCGACGCTCTATGAAGAGGCCCTCGAAATCAATGGCGAGGTGCCCAACTTCGCCTCGCTCCTGCGCTGCAGCTGCCTGATTTACCTGGAGGCGGACTTCGGCCGCGCCAGGCTCGCCCGCGAGGCGCAAGCCGCCGCGTAGTATCCACCTAACACCACATGGCCGCATTCGAGGCCTAGACTCATTCCAAAGAACAAGAACTGGAATGGGAGAAAACGATGCGGCAATGGCTCTTGGCCATTTCGCTGGGCATTTCCGCCGCCAGCGCAAATGTGCCGCACATCGAACACATCAAGGCGAACGGAGGCATGTGAAGTGGCCAAGGCAATTCACAGCATGATCCGCGTTCTCGACGAAGCCCGCTCGGTGGCGTTTTACGGAAAGGCCTTCGGCCTCAAGGTGAAGGACCGCTATCCGTTCGACGGCTTCACGCTCGTCTATCTCAAGAACGACGAGAACGATTTTGAACTGGAGCTCACGGTGAATGCCGGGCGCTCCGAGGCATACGATCTTGGCAACGGCTATGGCCATCTTGCCGTGTCGGTGACCGATGCGGCGGCGGAACATGCGCGCGTCATTGCGGAAGGCCTGTCGCCAACCCCGCTCAAGGAATTTCAGCGCGACGGCAAGCTCTTCGCCAAGTTCTTTTTCGTGCAGGACCCGGACGGCTACAAAATCGAGGTGTTGCAGCGCCACGGCCGCTTCACCTGAGAACAAAGAAGGAGAGCAAACCATGGTTCGACTGATTGACAAGACGCCGGCAGTTTCGCGGCGAACGGTACTGAAGACAGGCGGCGGTGCGGCAGCCGTCGCGGTGGCAGGGCCGGTTGTTGCGCTTGCGCCACCCGCCTACGCAAATGCGCCGGTAGCCCTTACGGCGGAGGCCTTTGCGGCGCTGGTGAAGATGGCGCGCGATCTCTATCCGCATGACAGGATCGCCGACACGGCCTACGCCGCCGTCATTTCGGCCCACGATGCGGCAGCCAAGGACGATGCCGCGAAAAAAGAGATGCTGGAAAAGGCGCGCAGCTTCTCGATGGCTTGAGCGAGCGCATGGGTTTCGGAAAATACGCGGCCTCGGCGAAGGAAGACGATCGGATTGCCGTTCTCAGGGAAATGGAAACGCAGATGCCGGATTTCTTCGGCGCGGTGCGCGGCTCATTGGTGACCGGCATCTACAACAACCAGGAGCTTTGGCCCCAGTTCGGCTACCAAGGCGAAAGCGCCTCGCAAGGCGGCTACATCGAACGCGGTTTCAATGACATCGATTGGCTGGACAAGGCTTAAGGGAGGCGCACATGGCTACTTTTGACAAGAATGACAACACTGTCGTCGTGGTCGTAGGCTCCGGTGCAGGCGGTGGAACGCTATCCAACGAACTCGCCCAGAAGGGCGTCAAGGTCGTGTGCCTCGAAGCGGGACCTCGCGTCGAGATGGAAGACTTCCAGAACGACGAGTGGGGCAGCTTTGGCCAGATTTCATGGCTCGACAAGCGCACCACGTCTGGCACATGGCGCGTCGCCAAGGACTTCTCCGGCCTTCCCGCATGGATCTGCAAGGCGGTCGGCGGTTCGACGATCCATTGGGCCGGCGCATCGCTCCGCTTCCAGGATCACGAGTGGAAAGCCAAGACCACTTACGGCGGCATAGCAGGAGCCAACCTGCTCGACTGGCCGATCGACGCCGCCGAAATGGCGCCGTGGTACGACAAGGCCGAGTTCAAGATGGGAACGACCGGCGCCAACAACATCCCGCGCCTTCCCGGCAACAACAACTACAAAGTGTTCGAAGCCGGCGCCAGGAAGCTCGGCTACAAGGAAGTCCACACCGGCAACATGTCGATCAACTCCGAGCCCCGCGACGGACGCGGAGCCTGCCAGCAGATCGGCTTCTGCTTCCAGGGCTGCAAGTCGGGCGCAAAATGGTCGACGCTGATCTCCGAAATTCCGAAAGGCGAGGAGACCGGCAATCTCGAAGTCCGCCCCAATTCGCAGGTGGTCAAGATCGAGCATGACGACACAGGCAAGGTGACCGGCGTTGTCTACGCCGGCAAGGACGGCAATCTGCGGAAACAGGCCGCCCGCATCGTCTGCGTCGCAGGCAACGTCATCGAAAGCGCCCGCTTGCTCTTGAACTCGAACTCATCGAAGTTCCCCGATGGGCTCGCCAACTCAAGCGGCTTGGCCGGCAAGAACTACATGCGCCACATGACCGGATCGGTCTATGCCATCTTCGACAAGCCCGTGCGCATGTACCGCGGCACGACCATGGCCGGAATTATCAAGGACGAAGCCAGGCACGATCCCTCGCGCGGCTTCGCGGCCGGCTACGAGATGGAAACGCTGGCGCTGGGGCTGCCCTTCATGGCGGCGTTCCTCAATCCCGGCGAATGGGGCAGGCCCTTTGCTGAGGCCATGGAGGGCTACGAGCGCACGGCCGGCATGTGGCTCGTGGGCGAAGACATGCCACAGGAGAAGAACGCCGTCAGCCTGCATGCCACCGAGAAAGACCAGTACGGCATGCCGGCGCCCAACGTGCATTTCGAGGATCACGCCAACGACATCGCGATGCGCGAGCACGCCTACAAACAGGGCGCGGCGGTTTACGAGGCCGTGGGCGCGGTGAAAACCTTCAGGACGCCGCCCTACCCCTCGACCCACAATCTCGGCACGTTGCGCATGAGCGAGAACGCAAAGGACGGTGTCGTGAACAAGTGGGGCCAGACCCACGACATCAAGAACCTCTTCGTCTCCGACGGCAGCGTGTTCACGACGGGAGCCGCCGAGAACCCGACGCTCACGATTGTCGCTCTCGCTATCCGCCAGGCGGACTACATCGCCAGCGAGATGGGAAAGAACAATATCTGATGCACGTCACCCCTCCCCGCTATTCGGGGAGGGGCCCACTCGACCTCGCTGCGCCGGAGTGAAGCCTCGGAGCGCCAGACTTGGCATATGCAATCGGCGCGAGTCTTCCAGAGCCGCGTTTGCAACCGAAGAACTTTCCCCGGACAGTCCTGCGCTTCGCGGGGAAGACGAAACCCTGGGCGGATCGGGCTAAAATCGTCCCTTGACACGCATTTATAATGTTCTATATTTGTTCCCTCGTTTGAAGAGGAACCCCCATGGACTGGGACTTGGCGATGACACGGAACCGGGATGCACTGATGCGCATCGTGGCCACGCTGTTTGCCATGCTCGGGCTATCGGAAGGCGTGGTGATCGACCGGATTCCGCGTGCGCTGCACACCG
>JAAURV010000220.1 GCA_012032065.1 Hyphomicrobiales bacterium | reverse complement strand
GATCAAGTCAACTTCCGAAACCGGACGCCGGCATGGAAAAGCGCCCGCCTCGCGGCGTTGAGGCCCAGGCTTCGCGTGGTTTCCCCGGGAGACGCGATATGACGTGACTTGATGCCGGTGCGCTCGACGATCCATTCGTCGCTGGTATCAACAATCTTGCTGATATCGGCGTTGGTCATCACCCGGTCCGGCAGGGCGGAACCGATCCCTTCGATCACGGCGCGGCGCATGAACTGTTACTCTGCTCCGTTACTCAGCCGCCTTGTTCAGGGGCGACAACAACGCGTTCATATGCGCCACATCGTCGGCAATCTTGCGAACGAGGCCGTTTTTCACCATGTCCACGGCGACATCGATGGCGGTTGCGAAGCCCAAGGCATCGGTACCGCCATGACTTTTCACGACGACGCCATTGAGGCCCATGAAAACGCCGCCATTGTGCTTGCGCGGATCCATGCGGTCGCGCAGCGCCGCGAAGGCGCCGGACGCCAGCGCCGCGCCAAGCTTTGAGGGTATGGTTCTGTTCAATGCGGCCTTGAGGAACGAGGCAATTTGCTTGGCCGTTCCTTCGGCCGTCTTGAGTGCGATGTTTCCGGTGAAGCCTTCCGTCACAACCACGTCCACCGTGCCCTTGGCGATGTCGTCACCTTCGACGAAGCCGGAATATTCGAGCGGCAACTGCAGATCGCGCAAAATGCGGCCTGCTTCCTTTACTTGTTCGAGGCCTTTGATTTCTTCGACACCGACATTGAGCAGGCCCACGGTGGGCTTATCGAGCCCGAACAGGCAGCGCGCCATGGCTTCACCCATGATTGCGAACTCGACCAATTGCCGCGCGTCGGCGCCAATGGTGGCGCCCACATCGAGCACTACCGACTCCCCCCGCATGGTAGGCCACAAGGCCGCAATTGCCGGGCGCTGGATGCCGGGCAACGTCTTCAAGATGAAGCGTGACATGGCCATCAACGCGCCGGTGTTGCCGGCCGAAACGGCCGCGTGAGCCTCGCCGTTCCGCACGGCTTCCACCGCCATCCACATGCTGCTCTTGCCGCGGCCGCGGCGTAGCGCCTGGCTTGGCTTGTCGTCCATGGCGACGGCCACTTCCGCATGACGGATTTCGGCTTTGGCCTTCAGGCTTGGGATGGCGTCGAGTTGCGGCGTCAAAATGTTGCTGTCACCGAACAAGAGGAAACGGGCCTTGGGGTGCCGCACGGCCGCCCGTTCCGCGCCGGGTAGCACCATGGCAGGGCCCTGGTCTCCACCCATCGCGTCGAGGGCGATAACGATGTTGTCGGTCATATCCGCGTTTTGCCTGCGATCCTCGCCAAATGCCCAGGCAGCCCCCTGCCATTCCGGTCCGAATCGCGAAAATAGAGGTTCTGCGGGCGGAAACAACCCCCGTAACGCCTGGCCGGAATCAGGACTTTTTCACCAATATTTTCGATAAGTTAGCAAATGGCGAGGAGGACTCTGGAGAGGTGTCCGCCGGAGCCTCGAAGCTCTCGTCCGGTTGACGCGGATACGGGTCAAGGTCAAGTGCGAGCGTTTCGGCCGCCACCTCACCCAGGTCCACGATACCGCCTTCGATGGGGTCGGCATCGTCTTCCTCGTTCGATGCCGCTCCGGATGGAAGGAAATAGCGGTCGATCTCGATGTCTTGTGTGGCCGCGAAGCTCTGGAGGCTGACAACCGACACCCGGTCAAGGTCAGCCGTCATCGTGCCGGTGACATGCAGCCCACCACCGCGCCAAGGCTTGACATGAAGTTTGCCGGAATATGCTCTGAGCGTCTCGACGCCAATTCGCTTGGCCAGCGCAGCACATTCTTCAGCCACTGCCTGAAGTTTCTCGTAACTCCCGCCTTGAGGAACCCTGGCGACTTCCAGGGGCCGCGAGAATTCTGGTGCTGGAGGTTTCACGTCAAGTCCACCTTCCCGGCCAACACTTCCTCCACCGGCAGGCTGGCGAGTTTCCTGGCCACGCTTCGCGCCCGAGCGGCCAGAGCCGGAGCATGCCTCGCATCGCTTTCGGCATAGACATTCCTCGCCAACGCCGGCGCCAACGCCGCCTCGTCCTCGCCTGCCGCTTCGTAAGCACTGACCCGGCCATAGAACGACTCGGCCATGCGCCGCACTTTCTTGCCGACAGACAAATCGCCCACGCCCATCTCACGCAGCGCGCGGTCCATGTCGGCGAAGAATTCATCGGTGAGTTCGCCCCGGAATTCCTCGCGGTTCTCGCCCTTCAGGCGCGCCAGAACGAGATAGAGATAGAGGCAGACCATTTCGAAGCGGCCGTCCACCGTATCGGCAACGCCCAGGTCGGCATAGTGCGAGGGGTGCCGTGCGGCGGCCACAATTGCCCCATAGAGGGGCCGGGCCTGCGGGACGGAGCGATTGAGGATGCGTTTCAGAATCATGGGCTTGCGGCTAACGGCCGGGACAGATTAAGGGGAGCGGACAGATTGCCACGCCTTCGCCATCTCGGCCACAGGACAATAATGAACCTCAATACGAAAAGCCTGACGCGGCGGAGCATTGTCTTGGCATTTGCCGCTATCACCGCCGCCTGTACTCCAATTGTCGACCATCGCGGTTATGTGGCAAAGCCTGGCGCATTCGGCCAGATCAGCGACGGCATGGCCAAAACCGAAGTCGAAGGCATTCTGGGTTCGCCCTCCACCACGGCTAGCGTCAACTTCCAGGGCGACAGTTACTACTACATCACCTCGATCACCGAGACGAAGGCGTTCCTCAAGCCCAAGGAAGTAAACCGCGAAGTGATCGCGGTCCGCTTCAACCGCGACGATCAGGTCGACAGCGTCGCCCAGTATGGCCTCGAGGATGGCCGCATCATCGACCTCAATTCCCGCAAGACGCCAGTCGCGGGCGCCGAACTTTCGGTGCTGCAAGATCTCTTCCGTGGCATCCTGCGCTCGCGGCCAAGCCTGCCGACTGGCGGCAGCGGCGGCTAAGGCCCAACATTACTTTTTCTTCATCCGTTTGATTGCTTCTTCCTGCATGTTCCCCGGCAGCATCTGCATGAACTCGATGCGGTTGCCATCGGGATCCTCGATCCAGCACTGGCGGTTGCCGTCGAGGCCGAGCTTGGGAGTAATGATCAGTGCAACGCCGCGTTTCTCCAGATCGGCGGCGGTTGCATCGATATCCGCCACATCGAGCAGATGTGATTGATCGCGGTATCGTCCCAGCCTGGCGCTTTCGTGCCTTCTCCATCCGGAAAGATTTCGAGATACTGCGTGTCGGTGACGCGGAGATAGACGAGCCAGGTCGAGCCATCGTCCTTGTAGAGCCGCATCATCTCGGCGAAGCCCAACGTATCGCGGTAGAAGGCGAGCAGCCGGTCGAGGTTGGAAGTTTTGAGCGCCCAGTGGGCGATGGCGTTCACGGCGAGTGCGGTCATGTGAAGATGATGGAACAGAATGCGCGGTTTGTCACGGTCGGGCCGCGCTGGATTGCCGATAGCCTCTCGCGCTGCCGCATTCTATACGGTGCATCATGACTGCCCTTCGCCACGAGCATGCTCCGTTGAAAGGCATCTTGCTCGTTCTCACGGCGGTTCTCCTGTTCGCTGCCATGGACACGGCCGGCAAATATCTGGTGACCAAGTTCAACGTGCCGCTCGTCGCCGCGGTCCGCTATGGGATCAACCTTGTCCTTCTTGCCGCGCTGATGGCGCCGCTTCATGGCAAGGCTCTGTGGCAGACGCGGCGAACCGGGCTCGTGGCCTTGCGCGGGATGAGCCTCGCGGCCGCCACCTTTTTCGCCGGTCTCGCACTTCAACGCCTGCCGGTCGGTGAAATGGTTCCATCATTTACCTGCAGAGTTTCGGCGTAATGATCGCGGCCGGCTACTTTCTCAAAGAGCGCATCAGCGCTCTTGGATGGATCGCGGCGGCGATCGGATTTGTAGGGGTCATCCTGATCGCCAGGCCCGGCGGCGCGCTGGCTCCGCTGGGCGTTCTGTTCGCACTTGTGTGCTCCTCCGTCTCGGTGATCTACATTCTGCTGTCGCGCCTGCTCGCGCCTACGGAAAGCACCATGGCCATGCTTTTCACGCGGCGATCTGGGGAGCGGCCATCTATTGCCTGATGCTGCCGTTCAATCGCCTGGACTACTTCTATGCGCCGCTCGACCTGGCGCTCCTCGGATTTCTCGGCGCGGCCTCGCTTCTCGGGCATTTTCTGCTCACCTCCGCTTATCGCTTCGCGCCCGCCTCGATGCTGGCGCCGTTCAATTACTTCCACATTGCCTTTGCTGTTCTGCTCGGCTGGCTGGTGTATCATCACGTGCCGGACGGTTTTGCCTTGATCGGCATGGCAATGATCGCGGTTTCGGGAGCGGCCATCGCACTTCACACGCACCTGACCAAAGGAGTTTGACCATGCAACAGTGCAAACTTGGACAAGGGCTCGAAGTATCCACCATCGGGCTTGGCTGCATGGGCATGTCGTCGGGCTTCGGGCCGCCGGCCGACCGGCAAGAGATGATCATGGTGATGCGCAAGGCGGTGGAGTTGGGCGTTACCTTCTTCGATACGGCGGAGGTTTATGGCGCGCATCACAATGAGCTCTTGGTGGGCGAGGCGCTGGAACCGTTCAAGGGTCAGGTTTTGATTGCAACGAAGTTCGGCTTCGAGCCCGATCCCTCGCAGGGCGGTGCCTGGATGAAGCTCAACAGCAAGCCGGCGCATATCCGCGAGGTGGCGGAAGGCTCGCTGAAGCGGCTGCGCGTCGATGCCATCGATCTGCTCTATCAGCACCGCGTCGATCCGCAGGTACCGATCGAGGACGTGGCGGGCGCGGTGAAGGATCTGATCGCGGAAGGAAAGGTGAAGCACTTTGGCTTGTCAGAGGCGAGTGCCGCCACCATCCGCCGCGCCCATGCGGTGCTGCCGGTGACAGCGCTGCAAAGCGAGTATTCGCTGTGGTTTCGCGAGATCGAAACGGAGATTTTAGGAACTCTCGAGGAACTGGGAATTGGGCTCGTGCCATTCGCGCCGCTGGGCAAAGGATTTCTCACCGGCGCCGTTTCCGCCAGCACCACCTTCGAGGAAGGCGATTTCCGCAACCGCTCTCCGCGCTTCGCCGCGGAGGCGCGCGCGGCCAACCAGAGGCTTGTCGATCTGATCTCGGCTTTCGCCGCGCGCAAAAAGGCGACTGCGGCGCAGGTGGCGCTTGCCTGGCTGCTGGCGCAAAAGCCGTGGGTCGCGCCCATTCCGGGAACGCGCAAGATTTCGCGTTTGGAAGAGAACATCGGGTCCCTCGGCGTTCGTCTGTCCACGGAGGAATTGGCGGAATTGCGCGCCGCCGTCGAGCGCATCCCGGTGACCGGCGACCGCTATCCGCCGGAATTCAAGACGATGAGCGGAAGATAAGGGTTCCGCGCGGGGCCGATCCGGGGTGGCTTCGGCGGAGAGTGAAGAAGGGGTTTTGAAGGGGTGCCTTGCGCTGTTGCAGCATCTCAATCCTCGTGGTGAGGTGCATCGCGGAACGCGATGCCTCGTCCTCGATTCCTCGGGATGAGGCCACGGCAGCGAGTCGGGGCGGCAAATTCAGCGCGTGCGGCCAGCTTCGAGGCCTCCTGC
>JAAURV010000219.1 GCA_012032065.1 Hyphomicrobiales bacterium | reverse complement strand
CGCAGCCCCGGGCCTCTTCGCGGCAGCTGGCGCACGGCGCACCGAAACTGCAACGTCGTCGTCGCCGAGATTCGGCGTTTGATCCTTCAAGGGTTTGGCGGCTTTGGCCGGTTTCTTCGCAACTTTACGTGTTGCCTTGGCGGCGCGTTTTGCTGTTTTGGCCACGGCGGTCTCCTCTGGCTGATTGCTTTCGCCCCACAATGGACCCAGAGTAAACCTCAAAATCGGAGGTGGCAAGAATGATGGGCGGCGGGGCGCTGGCAGGCCCCGTCCAAGGCGCACTTCCCTCTCTGGCCAATCGTGCTAAAAGGCGAGGAAATCGAGGGGAAAACGATGGAATTTATCGCGCAGTACGCAACGCTCCTGATCGGCCTCGGCATCCTCGCGGTGCTGCTCTTGATCGGCATTCTCGTCTACCGCCAGCTCAACCAGAGAATTCGCGGACGGCGCGGCTCGCGATTGGCGGTATCGGAATTCTACGAGCTTGATCAAACGCGGCGCCTTGTGCTGGTCAAACGCGACGGCGTCGAGCATCTGGTTCTGATCGGCGGCCCCGCCGACATCGTCATCGAAAGCGGCATCGGCGCAAGGCCCGCGCCTGTCGACATGGAAGAGAGGCGGTCATCCGCCAGCACCATTCCGCTGCGCCCAAGTCCGCGCCCGCCGGTGTTCGGCGAAAACCGCCCGGCGCTCCGGCCCGTGGCCCGCGAAGAGCCGATGCTCAACACACCCCGGCCTTACAGCGGCGAAGACTAATTCCGCGTGACAGGTTTCGAGCGCATCCGGCTTACGGTTTCGCGCTCGGCCCGGCGGCAGGTGACGGGCGGCAGGCCGCGCTTCATCAGCGCCAAGTCGTCCAGCACCATGCGGCCCATCTGTTTGAACGCCACATCGAGCGCACCGGCGCGATGCGCGGAGAGAACGAAGTTCTCGATCTTCCTCACGGGATGATCGCGCGGCAGCGGCTCCTCCGGAAACACATCGCTCGCCGCCTTGATGTGGCCTTTGCGCACCGCGTCCATCAGCGCCTCGAAATCGACAATGCCAGCACGGCTCAGAAGCACGAAGCTCGCACCCTTCTTCATCTTGGCGAATTCGCTCTTGCCGAGAAAGCCGCCATTGTCCGACGTAACGGACGCCACAACAAAGATCACGTCGCTCGCCTTGAGCACTTCGTCGAGACTCGCCATGGCGATCCCCTGCTCGGCCAGCAAGCCCGGCGGCAGCCAGGGATCGAAAACTTTGATATCGGCGCGGAAACCGGCGAGCAGCCGGTGGAGCGCGCGCCCGAGATCGCCGAAACCGATAAAGCCCACCTTGCCGCCAGTGATGAGCCGCGCGTGCTCATTTCCATCGCCGCCCCTAGCAGTTCTTGCCCGGCACGAAATGCGCGATCAGCGCCAGCGATGTTACGCTCGAGCGCCAGCGCGAGGCCAAGTCCTATTTCCGCAACCGGAACCGCAAACACGCGGCCCGTGGTCAGCACATGGATGCCCTTCTCGAAGCAGTAACCGTAATCCATGTTGTCGAGGAAGTTGGTCTCGACATTGAAGATCGCCTTGAGCTCCGGCGCTTTCTCCAAAACCGCGCGCGGCAATGGCGGCTGCCCGATGATGAATTGCGCCTCGGCAAGATGCGGCGACATGTCATCGGGCCGGTCGACTTCGACCACGCGGTAGTCCCGCTGCAGCGCCGCCAAATCCTCTGGCGTGAAAATCAGCTCCAACGTGCGAGGCTCAGGAATGGAAATGACTATCGGCTGTGGCACTGTCGATCATCCCGCTGGTCAAAGAACCGGCACGAGCCTACACGCACGTTGCAATGCCAGTTACAGAAAAGTCATTGCCCTTGTACAGCAGCGGCGCGTTTAACGAATTGGCGAGCGCATAGGAAACGCAGTCGCCGAAATTCAAGTGAGGCCGCTTCCCCATGCCTTTGCCGAACTTCCGATAGGCGTCAGCTGCAGCCAAATAGGATTCGCGCGTGAACGGTACGATCTCGAAATTTCCTCGTTCGAGAAAGGATTGTTCTCGCGCAAAAACGGCGGGGCCGTGCCTGGCAAGCAGCACAACCGCCACTTCATAGCAAGTGACGGCAGATATAGCCGTTGCGTTCGCGTTGGAAATGATCCGGTAGAAGTTGTCAGCTTCCGGTTCTCGAAAGATCATTGCGAGGATGGCTGAACTATCCGCAACGATCATCGCAATTCGTATATGTCTTCCAGGATTTCCCGGGCCGGCCTCTTATCGAGAACGGGAAGCTGGCCGATCTCCTCGGCGATCTTCCGCATGCCTTCCACGTCCGGCCGCCGGGACCGTGCAGTTCCGGCATCAAGAAGCTCCCGCAAGTAATCTTCCGGGTTCTTCCCGCAAGCCTTGGCCTTCGCGCGGATGAGCTCTTCAGTTTCTGCGGATAGCGGCAGCATGGAATGCTCCTGATTTGCGGCCTATTTATCAGAGTTCTACGAAAGCGCCAAATCCACCACCGCGAAGATAACCCGATGCCGCCGATAAACCGGTTTACATCCGAGCGTAAACCGGTTTATCGTTTCTGCCCATTGGGAGGACGACCCCGCGTGCCGCGAACAGCCATAGAGCCTAAGGCCGCGCAACCAAGACCCACGATCTACGACGTGGCGAAGCGCGCGCACGTTTCGACCGCGACGGTTTCCAAGGTGCTGCGCGGGGTGACAACGGTTGGCTCGGACAATAGCGCGCGCGTGGAAGCGGCGGTGCGTGCGCTGGACTACCGGTCCGATCCGCTCGCCGCCAATCTTCGCCGCAACACCCGAAATATCGCTGGACTCATCGTGCCCGATTTCCGCAATCCCTTCTTCGGCGCGCTCGTAGCTTCCATCGAGAAGCAGGCGGAAGCGAGCGGTTACCGGCTTGTCACCGTCAGCAGCGGCGAGGACGATAAAGCCGAGCGCCGCCAGATCGAGGCGCTGCTCGACTGGCGCGTGGCCGGCATTCTTCTCGTGCCCCATTCCAGCGCGGCCTTCGCAGGCAAAACGTCTGAAGCAGAATGGCGTGCCGCTCGTGCTGCTCGACCGCGTGGCGCGCTCGCGGAATTTCGACGGCATCGGCGTCGACAATGCGCGCTCGGCTCATGCCATGGTGCGCCGCTTCCACGAACTTGGCCATCGCAAGCTGCTGGTCGCCATTTCATCGCCCTCCGTTCCCAACATGGCGGAACGCCTCGCGGGCGTGCGCAAGGCCGCCGAAGCGTCAGGCCGCATGGAAATCGAAATTCTCGAATGCGGCACTCATGGCCAAGACGATGCCTCGCGCGCCATGGCGAAACGGTTCTCGCGCGGCTCAACTCCAAGAGCCATCTTCGCGCTGTTCAATCCGGCAACGCTCGCGGCTCTCAAGGAAATCGCCAGGCGCGGGCTGCGTGTCCCCGAGGACGTCTCGCTTGCCGGCTTCGACGACTTCGAATGGATGCAAGTCATGCACCCGCCAGTGGCCGCGGTTGTGCAGCCGGTTGAGAGGCTCGCGGAGGCCGCGTGGGCGCGGCTCATGACGAGGATCGCCGATCCTCGTGGCGAGAAAAGCCGCATCGAACTACCTTGCATCGTCGAATTCCGGGAGTCGCTCGCGGAAGCCAGCGGCAAAACGGTGAACCACCACGCCGCGCGCGGGCGCTCCGCGCGGACCGTGGACAGAAGCAACGGCAGCGCCATCCGTGCCAAACTCAATAACAGATTTCACAGTGGAGGACCCCTATGACACGTTTCAAATTTCTGCTGGCGGCAACCGCGCTCGCTGCCTTCGGCGCAACCGCGCAGGCGCAAGACAAGCCCGTCTACGGCGTTCTGATGAAGACCCTTGCCAACCCCTTCTGGGGCGCGATGGAGCAAGGCGTCAAAGCCGGCGCCGATGCAGCGGGTGTTGAGTACTATCTGCAAGCAGTCGAGAGCGATCAGGCGGCCGAGCCGCAGCTCAACGCCTGTAACACCATGCTCGAGCGTAAACCCGCCGTCATGATCACGGCTGCGATCAATTCGACCATTCTGTTGCCCTGCCTCAAGCAGGCGAATGCCATGAACATTCCGGTCGTCGATCTCGACAACAATCTCGATCCGAAGGTCACCATGGACGCGGGCATCAACATCGCCTTCCACATCGGCTCGGATAACGGCGCGGCGGGCGCGCAAGGAGCGGAGTTCCTGGTGGGCAAGCTCGGCAAGGACGCCAAGGGGTCCGGTGCTCGTCATCGAAGGCCTTTCCGGCAACATCACCGGCAAGAAGCGCGCCGACGGTTTCGCCAACAAACTGAAGGAGCTTGCCCCCGGCCTCGAGGTCGTGGCCTCGCTTCCCGGCGACTGGGACCGCGGCAAGGCGGCCAACATCACCAACGACATCCTGACCAAGCACCCCGACCTCGTGGCGGTCTTTGCCGCCAATGACGGCATGGCGCTGGGCGCGGTCGAAACCGTGTTCGCGGCGAGCAAGGGCGATCAGGTGACCGTGATCGGCGTCGACGGCAACTCGGACGCGGTCAAATCGATCAAGGAAGGCCGTCTTACCGCCTCCGTCGCCCAACTTCCCTACCTCGTGGGCAAGCAAGCGCTCGAGAACGTCAAGAAGGTGGCTGAAGGCGGCAAAGTGGATGAAGTCCTCTATGTGCCAACCCTCGTTCTCACCAAGGACGTGATCGAAGCCGGCCAGGAGCCGATGCTCGAATTCGTGAAGTAACCATAGGACGGCGCGGCGCGCGGGGTTAGTTCTCCCTTCCCCGCGCGCCATTTACCGGAGTACGACGGCATGGCGGCGACTACCACTGCAACGTCAGAAGACATCTGGCGGCGGCTGCAATTCTTCTTCGAAGACAAGCTCCACATGCGGCTCGAGTCGCTCATCGTGCTCGCCGTGCTGTGCATCGCATTGAGTATCGCCTCGCCGTTCTTTCTCTCGGTATCGAATTTCCTCAACATCCTGCTCGCCTCCACCACCATCGGCGTACTGGCAATCGCGGCGACACTCATCCTTTCCTCCGCCGGCCTCGATCTCTCCATCGGCTCGGTCATGGCGCTCGCTGGCGTGGTTGGCGCATATTTTTGCGTGGTGCTGGAATTGCCCTGGTTCATGGCCATCATCGGCGCGCTCGGCACGGGCGCTGCCGCCGGTTTCATCAACGGCCTGCTCGTCACCAAGACTCGCATCCCCGCTTTCATCGTGACACTCGGCATGCTCGGCATCGCGCGCGGATTGTCCTTCATCATCGCGCCCAATGGCGGCGCGATTTACGGACTTCCGTCCATCGTCGTTTACCTCGGCCAAGGCCGGCCGCTCGGAATCCCCACACCCGTCATCATTCTCGCCATCGTGGCCATCGCCGCGCACTATGCGCTGGCCTATTCGCGTTTCGGCCGCCACACGCTGGCGATGGGCGACAACGAAAACGCCGCACGCGCCACGGGCATTCCGGTGGAGCGGCTTCGCCTTAAACTCTACACGCTGTCGGGCCTGCTCGCCGGCCTCGCCGGGCTTATCTTCATGGCGCGCGTCAACGCGGGCGATCCGGTGGCCGGCATCAACTACGAACTCGCCGCCCATCACCGCCGCGATCATCGGCGGCACCAGCCTGTTCGGCGGCAAGGGCTCGATCCTCGGCGCCATGGTGGGC
>JAAURV010000218.1 GCA_012032065.1 Hyphomicrobiales bacterium | reverse complement strand
TCGGCGAGACCATCACCATCACCGCCGAGACGGCGCCGGCATTTCGCAAGGAAATCCGCGAAGTGACTTTGCACGCGAAGGACGACGACATGTTCCGCGGCGGCTTGGACTTAGTCAACGCGGACTACCCGGTCGTTGCGCGTTCGGAGGGGCCTGGTCCGCACGAACTTAAATTCACGCCGAAGAAACCCGGGCACTATATGCTGCAGGTCGGCGCACGCGACAACGATGGAAATCTTGGCGTGTCCGGGCACATCATGATCATGGTGACGGAGTAGGAATTTGAAGCCGCGTCGCGCGTAGCGGACTCTGATGATCCGGCATCACGACGAAGAACAGCATTCTCAAGGAACGATCTCGCCGGCCCCTTTCCATCCAACCATTATCGCGGGTGCGTTGAGATTGCCGGCGATGATGTTGGGGAAGATCGAGGCATCGCAGATGCGCAAGCCTTGAACGCCATGGACGCGAAGCTGCGGATCGACGACGGAAGAGGTCGCATCGGCTCCCATCCGGCAGGTGCAGCAGGGGTGATAGACCGTGCCGCTTCTTTGGCGGAAGTCATGGACAAGTTCTTCATCGCTTTTGACCGCGGCCCGGGCCGCAATTCCTCTGCCATCAAGCTCTTGAGCGGTTCCTGCGCCGCGATGCGCCGGAGATATTTGACGGCCAGCAGCATTTCCTCGACATCGTGACGGGTCGAGAAAGCGTTCGCCACAATGCGCGGTTTCTCGCGCGGGTCGGCCGAACGGATGGCGATCTCGCCCGTGCTTGTCGGCCGGCAGTTTGAAAGGCCGAGCGAGAATCCTGAGAATGGGTCGGGCGAGAGCAGGGGCCGCTCGCCTGGTTTCGGAACGAGCGTCGAGAACGCCTGCATGTAGAGCTGCATATTCGGGCGTGTGCGGCTATGATCGGTGCGGAAAAATCCGCCGCCGTGATTGATGCTGAGTGAGAGCGGGCCGCCCCGCGTCAGAAGATATTGAATGCCGACTTTGAGTTTTCCCCACCATGGCCGCAGCACATCGTTCATCGTCGGCACATTCATGCGCCAGGTGTAGTTGATGCCCTGGTGATCCGAGAGATGCGCGCCGACATTTGGATTCGCGACGCGCACATCGATCCCAAATTCCTTCAAGAGTCCCTTTGGGCCGACGCCGGACAACTGCAAAAGCTGAGATGAATTCACCGCGCCGCCGGCCACAATCACTTCGCGGCCCGCAAGCGCGCGCTTGGTTTCGCCATTCTGGATGTACTCAACGCCGATGGCTTTGGTTCCTTCAAATAGAATGCGGCTCGCCAGCGCATGGGTTTCGACGCGCAAATTCTTCCGCTTCATCGCGGGTTTTAGAAACGCGCGCGCCGCCGAATTGCGGATGCCGTTCTTGATGGTGAGCTGAAAAGCGCCAACGCCCTCCTGTTCCGCGCCGTTGAAGTCGGGATTGTATGTGAGGCCGGTTTTCTCCGCGGCCTCGATAAACGGCTGCACCAGCGATGATGGTCGAGCGTGGCGCGGCGGATGAAGAGGGGCCCGCCTTTTCCGCGCCATTCGTTGCCGCCTTGCTCGTTGTCTTCGATCTCTCGATAGGCCTTGAGCACATCGCTCCAGCCCCAGCCGGAATTGCCGGCGCGTTTCCAATCCTCGTAGTCCTCGCAATGCCCGCGCACATAAACCATGGCGTTGATCGAACTCGATCCGCCGAGGATTTTCCCGCGCGGCCAATAGTCGGCTTGCCCGTTGAGGCCCGGATCGGGCTCGGCAACATAGGCCCAGTTGATGGTCTCGTCGTAGAATGTCTTCCCGTAGCCGAGCGGCATCCGCACAAAGAAGCGCCGGTCGCTGCCGCCCGCTTCGAGCAGCAGGACGGAATGTTTCCCGCTCGCCGTCAGCCGTTCCGCGAGGACGCAGCCTGAAGAACCCGCGCCTACGATGATGAAGTCGAACATGGCCGTTCAGCCCGCCCGAGCGGAGAGAGCCGTCGAACCGTTTCGACGCAATATTTCGCGGAAGGCAACGAAGCGGATCGACGGCGGGCCTGGCCCAAAATGAATCAGGAGTTGCGATTCTCGGCATTTGTAAAACTAAACCGGAGAGGACATTGATTTCCAATAGCAGTTCACTCAACCTGGTTGAATTCTTTTCATCAGGCATGGCCCGGACGGCCTGCTAGATCGGACTGGGAGGCACGCCGTGAGAATAAAGGACCTGGAAGTTTTCATCGTCGGCAATCCGCCGCGGAGCTGGGGCGGGCGCTACTTTATCTTTGTGAAGTTGACAACCAGCAACGGCATCACCGGCATTGGCGAAGTCTATTGCGATACATTCGGCCCCAAGGTGATGAAGGCCGCGATCGAGGATGTCTTCGTGCGTTATGTCGAGGGCACCGATCCGTTCCAGATCGAAGCCCTGTGGCGGCGGGTCTATTCCTCGGGCTACACGCAACGCCCCGATGTGTCGCTGATGGGCGTTCTCTCCGGCATCGAAATCGCGCTGTGGGACATCAACGGCAAGGCGCTCGGCAAGCCCGTGCACGATCTGCTGGGTGGCAAGGTGCATGAAAAGCTGCGCTCCTACACCTACATCTATCCCGACTACGACAAGGGCCAGGACGACTCGATCTTCTGGAACGCCGAACAATCCGCCGAGCGAGCAGCGTATTATGCGAGCATCGGCTTCACTGGCGTCAAATTCGATCCGGCAGCTCCTTACTCCGCCTTCGATCCGCGCCAGCCTTCGCTCGAATCGATGGAACTTTGCGTCAAGTTTTGCAAGCTGATCCGCGAGGCGGTGGGAACCAAGGCCGATCTTCTCTTCGGCACGCACGGTCAATTTACGGCGTCGGGCGCCATCCGCTTTGCCAAGCAGATCGAGCCTTACAATCCGCTCTGGTTCGAGGAACCGACGCCGCCCGAGAAGCCGGAGGAAATGGCGCTGGTGGCGCGTGGCACGTCCATTCCCATCGCCACGGGCGAGCGCCTCACCACCAAATATGAGTTCGCCCGCGTGCTCGAATGCCGCGCGGCCTCGATCCTGCAGATGGCGCTGGGCCGTGTCGGCGGCATCTGGGAAGCCAAGAAGATCGCCGGAATGGCCGAGCCTTACTATGCGCAGATCGCGCCCCACCTTTATGCAGGCCCGGTCGAAGGCGCGGCCAACATTCATTACGCCGCATCGCTGCCGAACTTCCTCATCCTCGAAAGCATCGAAACCTGGGGCGGTTTCCACGCGCAACTTTTGAAGAAGCCGATCCGCTGGGAGGAGGGCTATGTCATTCCGCCCACGGAGCCGGGGCTTGGCATCGAACTCGATGAAGATGTCGCCCGCGCCCATCCCTACACCGGCGACAAGCTGCACCTCGAAGCCACCAACGCTGTGGTGCGCTGATGCGTTATGGCTATATCGGCCTCGGCAATCTCGGCGGCCATCTGGCGATGAGCCTCATCCGCAATGGTTTCGAAGTGACGGTCTACGATATCGACAAGCCGTTCGCGGATCGCCATCTCGAAGCGGGAGCGGCGTGGGCGTCTTCGCCCGAAGAACTCGCGAAGTCCGTGGACCACGTTCTCACATGCCTTCCAAACCCTGCCGCGTCCGAAAAGGTGCTCTTGAAAATAGTGGGCGCGCTGAAACCTGGAGCAACATGGATCGAGAACTCGACGCTTGGCCGCGACGACATCTTGCGGCTGTCGCGAATTGCGGAAGAGCACGGCATTCACATGCTCGAAGCACCGGTGACCGGCGGAGTGCATCTTGCCGCGCGCGGCGAAATCACCGTGCTTGCGGGTGGAGACATCGCGCTCTTCGAAACCCATAAGAAGGCTCTGGAAGCGATCGGAAACAGAATCTTCCACATGGGGCCGCTTGGTGCTGCGGCGGTGATCAAGGTCATCACCAACATGCTGGCTTTCATCCATCTTGTTGCCGACGCGGAAGCGTTAATGCTGGCAAAACGTGGCGGCCTCGATCTGGCGCAAGCCTGGGCCGCCATCGCGGCAAGCTCCGGCACGAGCTTCGTGCACGAGACCGAAGGCCAGCTCATCCTCAATGGCAGCTACGACATCGCCTTCACCATGGATTTGGCGCTGAAAGACCTGGGCTTCGCGCTGGGCTTCGGAAAGGAGTTCGGCGTGCCGCTCGATCTGGCCACGCTCACGCAGCAGACTTTCCTGCGCGGCAAGTCTGCCTATGGCGGAAGCGCGCAATCGACGCAGATCGCCAAACTACTCGAGGACGCGCTCGGAACCGATCTGCGCGCTCCCGGATTTCCGGCGCGTCTTTCCTAGAATCGCCACAAGTTCCGGGCTAAACAAATGCAACGCCATCGAATGAAGGAAACGATCCCATGCGCTTCAAGAACCTTTTCGTTGCCCTGACCGCCGCCGCCCTGATCGCCGCTCCTGTTTCCGATGCCTTCGCCCGGAACAGCAAAGCCTATTGCCGCGAATACGCCCGCGACGTGGCCAATCATCGCGCCCATGCAGGCAACGTGCTGGTCGGTACCGCGGTTGGCGCGGGGCTCGGCGCGCTTGTCGGCGCCGCGATCGGCGGTAGGCATAGCGTTGCCCGCGGCGCCATCATCGGCGGCGTCGGCGGCACCGTGGTGGGCGGCGTCAAGACCAACGACAAATGGCGCCGCGTCTATAACCGCGCCTACAAGGAGTGCCGGAGCTACTGATACCGCTGCCGGGTAAAATCGATCAGCAGATGAATGAGCAGGGCGGCGAAAACGATCGAGCCGCCCACGAGCGTGAGCTTGCTCGGCACTTCGCTATGCATGAGCCACACCCAGATTGGACCCAGCACCGGCTCGAGCGTTCCTACCAGAGCCGCCAGCGCTGACGGAACGAGCCGCGCGCCCGTCGCGAACATCGCGAGCCCCATGCCAAGATTGATGGCGCCGAAAGCGAAGAGCCACGCCATATCCTGAGAGGTAACGGCAAATCCTTGGACCAGCGTTGCGGAGACGGCGGCGGAGATCATCGTTCCGAAGCACATCGCCGGCGTCATCCTGACAGCGCGATGGCGGCGCGTGATCGATTCCGGCACGATATCCTGCCAGAGCAGCGCGACGGCGAGAATCGCGAGGCCGGTGCCCGGCAGCACGATCTTGGCCAGGCCGATGAGGCGGCTGTAGCGGTCGAGGCGCGAGCGGCGCGGCATGCGCAGCGGCGCCACCGGCGCAGGCGTTGTGAAGCTGGGATCCATGCGGGAATCCGGAGCCATAGGCTATGCGACTCCCGCCTTGAGCAGGTCGTGCAGATGGATGAAACCGACCGGCTTGCCGCCGCGCACGGCGAAGAGGCCGTTCTTCTTGCGCGCCTGGAGGAGGCCCAGCGCCTCTGCCGCGAACGCGTCGGGGCGGATCGTGAGCGGGCCGGACGTCATGATCGCGGCGGCCGAGCAGAACAATCACCCCGGCCAGTTCACGGCATTCATCGCCTTCGAGTGGACCGCAGCGCCCGGCGGAGCGAATCTGCACCGCAACGTCATCTTTCGCGACGGCAAGGACAAGGCTGACCAGATCGTGCCCTTTTCCCAGTACGACAGCATCGATGCCGAGGATCTCTGGCAGTGGATGGCCGACTACGAGCAAAAGACCGGTGGCCGGCTGCTGGCGATCCCGGCTCGGAGCCTGGTCTACGCTCGCG
>JAAURV010000217.1 GCA_012032065.1 Hyphomicrobiales bacterium | reverse complement strand
TCACATGGCTGCCGGGGCCGAAGATCGCGGAGACGCCATGGGCGTAGAGAAAATCATGATCGCCGCGCGGCACGATGCCGCCGCAAACCACGATGATGTCGTCTCCGCCTCGTGCCTTAAGCGCTTCGACGAGTTGCGGCAGCAGCGTCTTGTGCCCGGCGGCGAGCGAGGAAACGCCAACCACTTGCACCTTCTCTTCCACAGCCACTGCCGCGGCTTCATCCGGCGTTTGGAACAGCGGCCCCGCCAACACCTCGAATCCGAGATCGCCGAACGCGGACGCGATCGTCTTGGCGCCGCGGTCGTGGCCATCCTGGCCGAGTTTGGCGATCATCACTTTCGGTTTGCCATTCGCGGCAGTGAAACTCGCGATCCGTCCGGCCAGCATCTTGTATTCGGGATCACCCTTGAAGACCCCGCCGTAGATTCCACTCACCACTTTGGGAGTGGCGCGATGTTCGCCGAAGGCCTTGCGCAGGCAATCGGAGATTTCGCCGACGGTTGCCCGCGCCCGCGCGGCTTCGATGGCGGCGGCGAGAATGTTGCCGTCGCCGGTGCGCGCCACGGCTTCGAGCACGGCGAGCGTCACCGCCATGGCTTCGGGATCGCGCCGCTCCTTGATGCGCTTGAGCCTTGCAATCTGCGCATCCCGCACTGCCTTGTTGTCGATCTCGCGGGTCTTCACCGGCTCCTCGGTCTCGGGCCGGTATTTGTTGACGCCGACGATCAGTTCATCGCCGCGGTCAACCGCCGCCTGCCGCCGTGTCGCCGCTTCTTCGATCAAACGCTTGGGAACGCCCGCCGCCACGGCCTTGGTCATGCCGCCGAGCGCTTCCATCTCCTCGATGAGCGCCCAGGCCTTCTCCGCCAATTCATGGGTCAGGCTCTCCACGTAATATGAGCCAGCCAACGGATCGGCCACATGGGTGATGCCGGTCTCGTGCTGCAGGATGAGCTGCGTATTGCGGGCAATGCGGGCGGAAAACTCCGTGGGAAGGGCAATCGCCTCGTCGAAGGAGTTGGTGTGGAGCGACTGGGTGCCGCCCAGAGCCGCCGCCATCGCCTCGAAAGCGGTGCGCACGATGTTGTTGTAGGGGTCCTGTTCCTGCAACGACACGCCCGACGTCTGGCAATGGGTGCGGAGCATCAGCGAATCCGCTTTCTTCGGGTTGAACTCGCCCATGATGCGCGACCACAGCAGCCGCGCCGCCCGCAGCTTCGCTGCCTCCATGAAGAAGTTCATGCCGATGGCGAAGAAGAACGAGAGCCTTCCCGCGAATTCATCCACGTCAAGGCCGCGCGCAATCGCGGCGCGCACATATTCGCGCCCATCCGCCAGCGTGAACGCCAATTCCTGCACCAGCGTGGCGCCCGCCTCCTGCATATGATAGCCGGAGATCGAGATCGAATTGAAGCGCGGCATTTCCCTGGCCGTATAGGCGATGATGTCGGCCACGATCCGCATCGAAGGTTCGGGCGGATAGATATAGGTGTTCCGCACCATGAACTCTTTGAGGACATCGTTCTGAATGGTTCCCGACAGCGCGGCGCGGGTGGCGCCTTGTTCCTCGCCCGCCACAATGAAGCTCGCGAGCACCGGGATCACGGCACCGTTCATGGTCATCGAACGGACATGTCCTTCAGGGGAATGCCGTCGAAGAGAATCTTCATGTCCTCGACGGAATCGATGGCAACGCCCGCCTTGCCGACGTCGCCCGCAACACGGGGATGATCCGAGTCGTAGCCCCGATGCGTGGCGAGATCGAAAGCAACGGAAAGTCCCTTCTGTCCCGCAGCCAGACCCTGACGAAAGAACGCATTCGACTCTTCTGCCGTCGAAAACCCCGCATATTGCCGGATCGTCCAGGGACGGCCCGCATACATGGTGGCGCGGGGCCCGCGCACGTAAGGTTCAAAGCCCGGCAATGTTCCCAGATGCGAAACACCGTCAAGATCGGCCTCGGTATAGAGCGGCTTGACTGCGATTCCTTCCGGCGTCTGCCGCACCAGCGAACTGGCCGCTGCCTTCACTTCGCGTTCGGCAAGCTTTGCCCAGTCCGTGAGGTCCGGTTTCTTGCTCATCGATTCACGCGAACTCCATGATGGTATCGTCAACGCCGAGACTCTCGCCCACCTTGGCGGCGATGCGCTTCACAACCGCTTTTCGTTCGGCGCGCAACACGTTCTCCATTTTCATCGCCTCGACGATCGCGACGGCCTGGCCCGCTTCCACCGTATCGCCTTCCTTGACCGAAATCGACGTGATCATGCCGGGCATGGGGCAGAGCAGCTGCTTCGACGTGTCGGCCGCCTTCTTCTTCGGCATGAGGCCGGCGAGTTCTGCCACACGTGGGCTTCGCACGAAGGCCGTCACATCCATCCCGCGCCAGCGCAGACGAATGCCGGTGCCGGCGAACGACGTCTTGATGCCGAGGATTTCGCCGCCGACTGTGAAATGCGCATGCGCCGCACCCGGCGTCCATCCGCTTTCGACGGTGAGCGGCAAGCCGTCCTCGAATTGCGCCGAGAGCGCGCCGTTGCCGCCCACGGTCGAGACCGGCATCGCCTCGCCGTCGAGGAACGCGATCCATTCGTTGCCGACAATGCGGCGGTGATTGTCCATGGCGCCGGAAATCCGCGACGCGCGGCGCTCGCGCGCCAGATGCATGAAGAGCGCGGCGGAGGCGAGCTTGCGCTTATCCTCAGCCGTGGGCTTGATGCCGGAGAAGCCATCGGGAAATTCTTCGGCGATGAAGGCCGTGGTAAGCCGCCCCTCGCGGAAACGCTTGTTCTCCATCACCGCGGAGAGAAACGGCAGATTGTGTCCGATCCCTTCCACCTCGAAGTCATCGAGCGCTTTGCCCATCGCCGCGATCGCCTGCCCGCGGTCGCCGCCCCACGTGCACAGCTTGGCGATCATCGGGTCGTAATACACCGAAATTTCGCCACCTTCGAACACGCCGGTGTCGTTGCGAACGATGGAGCCATCGGCGCGCGCGCCCCTCCGCAGGCGGTCGATAGCGGATGAGTCTGCCGATCGAAGGCAGGAAGTTGCGATATGGGTCTTCCGCATAGAGCCGGCTCTCGATGGCCCAGCCATTGAGCTTCACATCGCTCTGTTTGATTTTCAACTTCTCGCCTGCGGCCACCCGGATCATCTGCTCGACGATGTCGATGCCGGTGATGAGTTCGGTGACAGGATGCTCGACCTGAAGCCGCGTGTTCATTTCGAGGAAATAAAAATTTCGTGCGCCGTCGACGATGAATTCAACCGTGCCCGCGGAAGCGTATCCCACGGCCTTCGCCAGCGCCACCGCCTGCTCGCCCATGGCTTTGCGTGTGGTAGCGTCCAGAAACGGCGAGGGCGCTTCCTCGATCACCTTCTGGTTCCGCCGCTGGATCGAGCATTCGCGTTCGCCGAGATAGAGCGTGTTGCCGTGCATATCGCCCAGCACCTGGATTTCGATGTGGCGCGGCTCGCTCACGAATTTTTCGATGAAGATGCGGTCGTCGCCGAAGGAGGACTTGGCCTCGTTCTTCGACGACTGGAACCCCTGCCGCGCCTCCTCGTCGTTCCAGGCGATGCGCATGCCCTTGCCGCCGCCGCCGGCGGAGGCCTTGATCATCACGGGATAGCCAATTTCGCGGGCGGTCTTCACCACGTGATCGGCATCTTCGATCAGCCCCATGTGGCCGGGCACGGTGTTGACCTTGGCGTCTGCGGCGATCTTCTTCGACGTGATCTTGTCGCCCATCGCCTCGATGGCTTTGACCGGCGGCCCGATGAAGGCGATCTTTTCCTTGGCCAATGCCTCGGCGAATTTCGGATTCTCCGAAAGAAACCCGTAACCCGGGTGTACCGCGTCGGCCTTGGTTTTGCGGATCGCCTCGATAATCTTCCCGATCGCGATATACGACTGGCTCGAAGGTGCTGCTCCGATATGCACCGCTTCGTCCGCCATCTTCACATGCAGCGCATCGCGGTCGGCATCGGAGTAGACCGCGACAGTCGCGATCCCCATCCGCTTCGCCGTCTTGATGACCCGGCAAGCAATCTCGCCGCGATTGGCGATCAGGATCTTAGTGAACATCTGAATCGAGTTTCTTTTGCATGGTCACAATTTTCAACACCAGCCCGCCACGTGAAGTGAATTCGCCCGTCCCAGTCTTGCGCCATCCTCGCATGGCGTAGAAAATTTCCGCGTTCAGCGACGCATTGAGTTCAGCCGCTGTTTGGCCGGATTCCCTGACAACTGCTTCCGAGTCGGACAAGAGAAGACGGCCAATGCCTTGGCCTTGAAACTCAGGATGAACGAAGATTGCAAGGATGTTTGCGTCCCTGGTACTGGCGAAACCTCCGGCGTGATCACCCTGGGCCACGGCAACGCGATAGCGCTCGCCCGCTTCGCGGCCCTTGTTGTAGCCTTCGGGCTTGAGGCCAAATACCCAACTCCGCTTTTCTTCGTCGGTATAGTAGCCTGCGGGGATTGCAAGGATGGCAGCTCTGTGTATTGCACACATCGCGGCTTGATCTTCAGGAACGGCATCGCGGACCTTGAAGGCCATCACAGCGGTATCGTGTCGTGTTTCTTCCACGGCGTCTCCAGCTTCTTGTTCTTGAGCGCTGCGAAGGCCCGCGCGATGCGTTTGCGCGAGGAGTGCGGCATGATCACTTCGTCAATGAAACCGCGCTCGGCAGCAACGAACGGATTGGCGAAGCGCGCTTCGTATTCTTTGGTGCGCGCGGCGATCTTTTCGGGCTCGCCCGACTCCTGCCGGTACAGGATTTCGACAGCACCCTTCGCCCCCATCACAGCGATCTCGGCGGTGGGCCAGGCGTAATTCACGTCCGCTCCGATATGCTTTGATGCCATGACGTCGTAAGCCCCGCCATAGGCCTTGCGGTGATCAGCGTCACCATCGGCACCGTGCATTGCCCATAGGCAAAGAGCAGTTTCGCACCATGCTTGATGACGCCGCCAAATTCCTGCGCCGTGCCGGGCAAGAAACCTGGCACATCGACAAAGGTCAAAATCGGAATATTGAACGCATCGCAGAAGCGCACGAAGCGTGCAGCCTTCCGCGCCGAGTCGATATCGAGCACGCCCGCGAGAACCAGCGGCTGGTTCGCGACCACGCCCACCGTCTGCCCTTCGATGCGGATGAAGCCGGTCAGGATGTTGCGCGCAAAGGCCGCCTGAAGCTCGAAGAACTCAGCCTCATCCGCCACCGCATGAATGAGCTCCTTCATGTCGTAAGGCTTCGCCGCGTTGTCCGGAATCAGCGTATCGAGCCGCATTTCAAGCCGTGCCGGATCGTCGAAGAACGGCCGCACCGGCGGCTTCTCGCGATTGTTGAGCGGCAGGAAATCGAACAGCGCCCTCACCATCTCCAATGTTTCGATGTCGTTGTCGAAAGCGGCGTCCGCAACCGATGACCTTTGAGTGTGAGTCTTCGCGCCGCCCAACTCCTCGGCCGTCACGATCTCGTTCGTCACCGTCTTCACCACATCGGGGCCGGTCACGAACATGTAGGATGAGTCGCGCACCATGAAGATGAAGTCGGTCATCGCCGGCGAATAGACGGCGCCCCCCGCGCCACGGCCCCCATGATCACCGAGATCTGCGGGATGACGCCCGAGGCCTCGACGTTGCGGCTTG
>JAAURV010000216.1 GCA_012032065.1 Hyphomicrobiales bacterium | reverse complement strand
GTGCGTGTGTTCGGCTAGCGCATAACGCGCTCAAGTGGAATCACTTGAGCGTTCAGTTATGCGCCAGATTCAAATTGCTAGAGCAACTTACCGGCGGTCGAATGACCGCCGGTTGCTCTAGGCCGCGAGCTCGTGCAACCGGTCGAGAAGCTGCCCGGGATCAAAGGGTTTATTCAAGATGCCGGTCGCCGCAATGTCGTCGAGCGCCGTCAGGCTTTCGCCATACTCCGCCGCATTCGCGGTGATGATAATGGTGGGAACGAGCTTGCCGTACTCTTTCAACGTCGCGTAAACCTCAATACCGCTCATCAGCGGCATCTTGAGATCGAGGATCAGCACCTCGACCTTGCCGGTCATGACCCGCGCCAGCGCATCGGCGCCGTTGGTGACAAGCTCCGACTTGTAGCCCGCCTGCGCGATCATCTGCCGTAGCATCGGTCCGAAATCGGGATCGTCCTCGGCCACAAGCACTACGCCGCCCGGCTCGTCCACTTTCGCGAGCGAGGCAATCACTCTCTCGATGTCGACCGGCTTGCCGAAGACCCCCTTGGCGCCGCCGTCGATTGCCTGTTGCAGCAGCTGCTCGACGCTGTAGCCTGTCATCATGTAGACGTGGGCATCGGGCTTCAGCCGCTTGATTTCGAGAAAACTCTCGACGCCGTTCTTGCCGGGCATCATCACATCCATGAAGGCGACGTCGAAGTCCTCGGCCATGAACGCCTTCACCGCATCCTCGCCGGTGTGAACCACCTTGGCGGCGTGGCCTTCGAGTTCGAAGAGTTCGCCCAGCGACTGCGCGTTGTCGATATCGTCGTCGACAACGAGGATCTTGAGTTGCCTAGTCATGATGCCCGCCTCAAAGGTTGCGCTTCAGCCGGCAGCCAGGTCGTGAAGGTGGCGCCCTCTCCCTCCTTCGACGTGATTTCGAGATGGCCGCCATGCTGCGCGAGGATCTGTTCGATTGCCGGAATGCCGAGGCCAGTGCCGAAATTCTTGGTGGTGAACAGCGGCTCGCGAATCTTGCGCAGGTTCTCATCGCTGATGCCCGGGCCGTTGTCTGAAACTGAAAGCGTGATCCCGCCGCCATCGGCGGACTTCGTCTCGATCCGGATCCTTGGATCGCGCACGACATCCGTCACCGTGCCGTCGTTCTTGCGCGAGAGTGCTTCGGCCGCGTTCGACAAGAGGTTCACCACAACGCGCTGCATGCGCGGCAAGTCGATTGGAACCTTGCGGCCATCGAGCCCCAGGTCGCACATGATCGCGATCGAAGCCGGTAGCGAAGGCGCCTGCTCCTCAAGCGTGCTGCCGAGCCACTGGTCGAAATCCACGGGCTCTAGCGACAATTGCTTGGTGCGCGAGAAATCGAGAAGCTGGGTGATGATGTTGTCGCAACGGTTGATGCCGCTGTCGATTCGCTGCAATTGCGGCTCGACGCCCAAACCCTTGTCCTTGAGTTTGCGCGTCAAGAGGAATGCCGAGGTCTTCACGGCGCCAAGCGGGTTCCGCAACTCGTGCGCCACGGTCGCGGTCAATTGACCAAGCTGCGCCATCTTGCTTTTGCGCACGATCTCGTCCTGGGCATCGCGCAGCTTCTGCACGTTCGCATGGAGCTCGCGATTGAGTTTCGAAACGTCGTCGTTGACGTTCTCGACCGAGGCCGCGTGCGCGGCGGATTCCTTCAATGCCTCGTGAAGTTGATCGTGTGCCGCGGAAATTTCGGCATACTTCCGCCGCATAAGGCGGCCGATCGATTGCCCGTGCAGCAACATGCAGATGACGGTGAACATCAGCCAGCCGCCGATTATCCATTCGTATTGCTTGAGCTTGGCGGCCCTGGCGTGAAATCCCGCGGAGTAGGCATCCTCGATCCCACGCACCGCGCTGCCCGCGCCGGCGAGGCTTTTGCGCAGGTTCATGGCGGCGCGCTCGTGATTCAGGAATGCCTGGGACGCGCCAGCGGAATCTCCGCGTTCGAACAGATCCAATGTTTCGCGTGCGAGCTTTATGGGCGGAGCACTAGCCTGCTGTACATAGGCGATTGTCTTCAACGGATGCGAAGCGATCATTTCCGGCGTCGACGAAGATATTTCGCTTCTTAACGCCTCCAGGGCATCGGCAAAATCCTTGGCTGCGGCATCGAGCTGCTTGCGCTCCCCCGCCGCGTTCCCGGTGCGGAACACGCCGGCGGCCGGTAACGACAATGCCGATGCCTTGCCGTTGAGCGACTGTGCCTGTTCGTAGAGCCTATCCCATTTCTCGTGGCTCAGGGCGTTCATCGCATAGATTTCGCCCTGCACATGGCTGAGATAGAGCGCGGCGATGGCAGCGGCGATGTTGAATGCGGCGAGCGCGTAGTAGATGAGATGGACCTTGGGCCATCCCTTGTGTGCCTGTTTTGCTGCCGGAGTGTCCCCCGAAGCGGATGCCATGACGCTCACCGGAAATCGCTGTATTCGCAAAACACGACCCTGGACGAGATATGGTAAACAATCGGTTTCCAAAACGAACGAAACGAGGTTGGTTATGAGTTCTGTCGAGCTGGAATACTCGGGTGGCTGCCAATGCGGGGCTGTCCGCTACAAAATCGCTGGGCCACTCGGGAAGGCAAGCGTTTGCCACTGCCGCATGTGCCAGAAAGCATTTGGGAACCTTGCGGCTCCGCTGGTGGGCGTGCCGCTGACCCGATTCCGCTGGACCCGCGGCAAGCCCGGCGAGTTCCGTTCCTCCGCGCCGGTCGCGCGAGGCTTTTGCGCGCATTGCGGCACGCCGCTCTACCTGCTTGAGGACGGCGACCCCAACATCGAACTGGCGATCTGCACGCTGGACAATCCGAATGCCAGCCCTCCCACTTCACAGGTCGGCATCGAAGGCAAAGTGGATTGGGCCGACGGCCTTGCACAGCTTCCTGGCCGGTCAACGAATGACGACAACCCGCTGGCGGCGGCCGGCCGCTACCATAGCTTGCAGCATCCCGACAACGATTAGAGCACCCGGCGATCAGTTGGAATCAACTGATCG
The DNA here is from genome assembly GCA_012032065.1 of Hyphomicrobiales bacterium. GTDB lineage: Bacteria > Pseudomonadota > Alphaproteobacteria > Rhizobiales > Aestuariivirgaceae > Aestuariivirga. The sequence continues at coordinate 2,640 of JAAURV010000216.1, read as the reverse complement.
CCGATAAGGTGCTCGAAAATCAATAATTTAGCGCAACTTTCCGCACTCAACCGCTACGCACTTGAGCGCCGGTTGCGCTAGGCGGAGGCGAGGCAACCTCTAATGGCTTCGAGTGCCGCTTCGGCCTTTGCCGCGTCGGGGCCACCCGCTTGCGCCATGTCGGGCCTTCCGCCGCCGCCCTTGCCGCCGAGGACAGCGCTTCCCGCTTTCACCAGATCGACTGCATTGAAGCGCTTGGTGAGATCGTTGGTGACGCCGACGATAAGGCCGGCTCTTCCCTCGTCGTTCACGCCCACGAGCGCTACGACGCCTGATCCCAGCTTCGCCTTGCCCTCGTCGACGAGACCTTTCAAGTCATTGGGCGAAACGCCTTTGAGCACGCGGGCCATCAGCTTGATGCCGTTGACCTCGCCGATGCCATCGTCACCCTTCGCGGCGCCCCCACCCATTGCCAGGGCTTTCTTGGCTTCCGCCAACTCTCTTTCGAGCTTCCGGCGTTCGTCCATCAAGGTTTCGACGCGAGTGACGATCTCGCCTTGCGGCGCTTTGAGGGCGGCAGCGACAGCTTGTACGCGCTTGTCCTGCTCTTCGAGATAACCGCGCGCGGCGGGACCAGCCAGGGCTTCGACACGGCGCACACCCGCGGCGGACGCGCTTTCGGAAATCACCTTGATAAGCCCGATATCGCCCGTGCGCGATACGTGGGTGCCGCCGCAGAGCTCCAGCGAATAGACCGGACGGCCAGCGCCATGGATGTTGCGGCCCATTGAGACGACGCGCACTTCATCGCCGTACTTCTCGCCGAACAACGCCATGGCGCCTTCTGCGATTGCGGCATCGACCGACATGAGCCTCGTCGTCACAGCATCGTTTTGCAGGACGATCTCGTTGGCGAGGTGTTCGACCTGCGCAATCTCGTCATGGCTCACGGCCTTGGGGTGCGAAAAGTCGAAGCGTAACCGGCCGGGTTCGACCAGGGATCCCTTCTGGGCCACGTGCGGGCCAAGTGTGATACGCAATGCCTCGTGCAGGAGATGGGTTGCCGAGTGGTGGATGCGATTGCCGCCGCGGCGCCTATGATCGACGATCAGTTCGGCGGCATTGCCGGGGCTGATCGAGCCTTTCTCGACAACACCCACATGCAAGAATACGTCGCCGACACGCTTTTGCGTTTCGGTGACGCGGAACACGGCGCCTTCGGCGGTGCGGATCAGGCCGTGGTCGCCCGTCTGCCCGCCTGACTCGCCATAGAATGGCGTCTGGTTGACGATGACGATGCCTTTTTGGCCTTCCGGCAGCTTCTCGACTTCCTTGCCGTCCACGACGAGCGCACGCACGATACCTTCCGCGGTTTCGGTGCCGTAGCCCAGGAACTCGGTGGCCCCCATCCGCTCGCGAAGCTCGAACCAGATGGCTTCGGTCTGGGCTTCGCCCGTGCCTTTCCAGGCGCGGCGGGCTTCCTCGCGCTGGTTCTCCATGGCGGAATTGAAGGCCGGAAGATCGACGGCGATGCCGCGCGGCTTCAGCGCATCCTGCGTGAGATCGAGCGGGAAGCCATAAGTATCGTAGAGCTTGAAGGCGGTAGCGCCCGAGAACACGCCACCCTTGGACAAGCTTCCCGACTCCTCGTCCAGAATGCGCAAGCCCCTTTCCAGAGTCTTGCGGAAACGAGTTTCCTCGAGCCGAAGTGTTTCGGTAATAAGCGCCTCGGCGCGATGCAGTTCCGGATAGGCGGCACCCATCTCGTGCACCAGTGCCGGCACGAGTTTCCACATCAATGGTTCGCGCATGCCAAGCAGCTCGGCATGGCGCATGGCGCGGCGCATGATGCGGCGGACCACATAACCGCGGCCTTCGTTGGAGGGTAGAACGCCATCGGCAATGAGGAACGACGAAGCACGGAGATGATCGGCGATCACCCGATTCGAAGCCTTGTGTTTGCCCTCGGCGGGAACTCCGGTTTTGTCGACGATGGCGGCGATGAGCGCCTTGAAGAGATCGGTTTCGTAGTTGTCGTGAGTTCCCTGCAGCACCGCAGCGATGCGTTCGAGCCCCATGCCGGTGTCGATCGAGGGCTTCGGCAGGCGCAAACGCTCTTCTTTCGTGACCTGCTCGAACTGCATGAACACGAGGTTCCAGATTTCGATGAAGCGGTCCCCGTCGGCATCGGCAGATCCCGGCGGGCCGCCTGGAATTTTGTCGCCGTGGTCATAGAATATTTCCGAACATGGCCCGCACGGGCCCGTATCGCCCATGGCCCAGAAATTGTCGGATGTCGGAATGCGGATGATGCGGTTTTCTGGAAGCCCTGCGATCTTTTTCCACAACGCGAAGGCTTCGTCGTCTTCCGAGAACACCGTGGCCGTGAGCTTGTCCGCGGGCAACCCGTATTCCTTGGTAATGAGGTTCCACGCCCATTCGATGGCTTCGGCCTTGAAGTAGTCGCCGAACGAGAAGTTGCCGAGCATCTCGAAGAAGGTGTGATGGCGGGCGGTATATCCGACATTATCGAGATCGTTGTGCTTGCCGCCGGCGCGCACGCATTTCTGCGCCGTGGTGGCGCGTTGGTAGGGCCGCTTCTCGGCACCGGTGAACACGTTCTTGAACTGCACCATGCCCGAATTGGCGAACATCAAAGTC
>JAAURV010000009.1 GCA_012032065.1 Hyphomicrobiales bacterium | reverse complement strand
GCTTCCGGGTCGCCGGGGCGCCGGTCGCGGCGCCTCTGGTCCATCGTGTTGTTTGCCATGCCCTAAACCCGCACCCTCATCTCCTTGAACGGCGCCGTTTCATTCGAAATCATCGCCGCTTGCTCCCCCGCGTGTGTTCCGGTTTGCGTCTGACCGCGCCCCGTCCCCTGGCCGTCCCCACGCTTGGCCGCAACATGTCACATTAACCTATTGGGAGTCTCGCTTGAACCCGATCCTAGGGCCGCGGGCCGACTAATTAAAGTTTTGGTTAAAATTGTGGATCGTTTTGAATCGACTCGATAAAGCGTCCATTCACCTTCCCCCTTTACCCCTTGGGAACTGCCTTTAGCCTAGTTTGAGGCCCTGAGGGAAGGACAAAGCCGACCATGGGGAAGGTTAACAGCGCACCGGTTTTCGACCAGGAACATCTCGCCAGATACACCATGGCGAGCGTGGATTTGGAGCGCGAGATCGTAGGATTGTTCTTGAACCAACTGCCCGATCTCCTGTCCCACCTGAAAGCCCCGGCGGACGCCAAGGAGTGGAAACTCTTCACCCACACTTTGAAGGGTTCGGCCAAGCCGTTGGCGCCATGCAAGTAGCGGAAATTGCGACGGCGATGGAAGTCGATGGGCCGGAAGCGGGGCAGGGCGCGATCGGCGAGCTTGCGGCGGCCATCGAGGCGTTCAGGGCAGTCGCGGCGGCGACATACGGTTAGCGCCGCGCAAAGCGGGGATGGGTGAATAGGCGCAGTTGTTTTTGGGCGGCCAATCCCCTAGAAGGCGTTCGGAATAACGAACAAGGCAGGGCGAACCACGCGTCTCTCATGGCGAAGATCACCTTTATTTTGCATAACGGAACCGAGCAGGCCGTGAACGGCACGCCTGGCATGTCGGTCATGGAAACAGCGATCAAGAACATGGTGCCGGGCATCGATGCCGATTGCGGCGGGGCCTGCGCCTGCGCCACTTGCCATGTCTATGTCGAGCCGGAATGGACGGAAAAAACCGGCGCCCGCAGCAGCATGGAAGAGGACATGCTGGACTTCGCCTTCGACGTCCGCCCCGAAAGCCGCCTGTCATGCCAGATCAAGGTGACCGACGCGATCGATGGGCTTCGCGTCAAGGTTCCCGAAAAGCAGTTCTGAGGAATTTCCATGTCCGAAACAATCACGACCGATGCGGTCATCATTGGCGCTGGCCCCTGCGGCCTTTTCGCGGTCTTCGAGCTTGGGCTTCTCGACATCAAGGCGCATGTCATCGACATTCTGGACCGGCCCGGCGGGCAGTGCGCCGAACTCTATCCCGAGAAGCCGATCTACGACATTCCGGCCCTTCCCATCGTCACCGGCCAGGAACTGACGGCGCGTCTCCTCGATCAATCGAAGCCCTTCCACCCCGAGTATCACTTCAATCAGATGGTCACGGAATTGAAGAAGCGCGATAGCGGCTTCGAGATCAAGACCGATGGCGGCCTGGTGTTCCACTCGAAAGTCGTGGTGGTCGCTGCGGGCGGTGGCTCGTTTCAGCCGAAGAAACCGCCCATTCCGGGAATCGATGCTTACGAAGGAACCTCGGTCTTCTACTCGGTGAAGAAGATTGATTCGCTCAGCGGCAAGGACGTCCTGATCGTCGGCGGCGGCGACTCCGCGCTCGACTGGACGCTCAATCTTCAGCCCGTCGCCAAGTCACTGACGCTGCTTCACCGACGCGACGATTTCCGCGCCGCACCCGACAGCGTCAGGAAAATGCGCGAACTCGTCGCCGGCGGAAATATGCAGTTCAAGCTCGGCCAGGTGACGGGACTGAAAGGCGAAGCCGGCGTGCTGTCGGCCGCGACCGTCAAAGGCAACGATGGCGCGATCTTCGACATCGCCTGCAACGCCATGCTTCCCTTCTTCGGCCTCACCATGAAACTCGGGCCAGTGGCCGATTGGGGCCTCAATCTTCACGAGAACCTGATCCCGGTCGATACCGCGATGTTCCAATCCTCCGAGCCGGGCATCTTCGCCATCGGCGACATCAACACTTATCCCGGCAAGCTGAAGCTCATTCTCTCCGGCTTCCACGAAGCGGCGCTGATGGCGCAGCAGGCGTTCCACATCAAGAATCCCGGCGAAAGGCTGCTGTTCCAGTACACGACGTCGAGCTCGAGCCTGCAGAAGAAACTCGGCGTTGCCTGAGACGGAGTTCGTAGCGCCGCCTTTCGGGCGTGGATTGCTCGAAAAGCTCCGTGCACTGAACAATGCGCACGCGCTCGAACTCTCCTACGCGGCGGAGCCGGAATTCCTCGCGCTGATCGCCGCCGCATCGACAGTGCGCGCGGAAGCGTCGGGTCTTGCACTGCTGATTGCCTTCGACGAGACCTGCACCTACGCCAGCCCGAACTTCGCCTGGCTGAAATCGAAGTTCCCGCGCTTCATCTACATCGACCGCATCGTCGTCGACGAGCAGGCGCGGGGAATGGGATTGGCGCGCAAGCTATATGCCGAACTAGAAATCCGCGCGCGCGAACAGAGCCGCGAGCGGCTTGTCTGCGAGATCAATTCGGTTCCGCCCAATCCTTCGTCAGACGCATTCCATCGCGCCCTGGGATTTCTGCCAGTCGGCAAGCAGGTTTTGAAAGGCAAGGGCAAGACCGTGCGCTATTGGGCGAAGGAGTTCTCCTAAAACCTCATGCTGAGGCGCGCTCCGAAGGAGGGCCTCGAAGCATGGCCACAAGCGCGATCTTGCCGCCCGGACTCGCTGCCGTGCTTCGAGGCATCGCGTTCCGCGATGCACCTCGGCACGAGGTGTTTTGTTTGGTTTCGTCCGTGCACTGACTTTACCGGCCAATCAAACCGTATTCTTCCGCCTTCGCCTCAAGGCGGCGGCTTCGGCGCGGCGGTTAGGGCGGCCGAGTTCCTTTCTGTGTGCGTCGCGCTTCTCGTGGATCGCAGCGATGGCGAAGCCTACCGGCACGCCTGCTTCGACAAGTATGGCCTCGCCCAATTGCAGCGCGGCTTCGAAGGCTTCGGGAACGGCTTCGGTGATGCCCACTTCGTAGAGCCGCTTGGCGTGACGGTCGTCGCGCGCTCTGGCGATGATCTTGATGTCGGCGCGGGCGGCGCGGACGGACTTTGCCACATCGTCGACGCGCGCCGGGTTGTCCATGGTGACGGCGATAGCGGCGGCCTGATCGAGGCCGCATTTCCGCAGGAACTCCGTGTTGGTGGCGTCTCCATAATAGACGGGATACCCCTTGCGGCGTTCGGCGGCTACGAGTGCCGCATCGGTGTCGGAGGCAATGTATGGAATCTTATGCTCCTGAAGCATGGAGCCGATTAAATGACCCACGCGGCCGAAACCGGCGATGATGACTTTCGCTTCCGGATTGTCCGGCGGCGGTTCGGCTCCTGGCGCCACCGGGGCCGGCGCCAGTTTGCGGATCGCAATGTTTCCGAAGCGCGCGAGCAGCGGAATGGCCATCATGGTGAGCGCCACCATCAGCAGACTTTCGCGGCTCTCGGCTCTGTCAAGAAAGCCCAGGCCTAGCGCCTGGCCGATGATGACGAAAGCAAACTCGCCGCAGGGCGCAAGCAACAGCGCCGACTCGAGCGCCGCGCGGCGGTTCACCTTGAAGGCGCGAGCAAGCGCGTACACGATGACCGCCTTGATGGCGACAAGCGCAATTGCAATGGCGATTATCCGCACTGGAGCCACGGCGAGGCCACGAAGATCGAGCCCTAGTCCCACGAGCAAGAAGAACGCGCCCAGCAGCAAGCCTTTGAACGGTTCGATGATAGCTTCGATGGCGCGGCGGTATTCGGTCTCGGCGAGCATGAGCCCTGCGATGAAAGCGCCCAGCGCCATCGAGAGGCCGAAGGCCATCGCCGCCACCCCTGTGCCCACTGCGATCAGAAGTGTCGCCGCGAGAAAAAGATCGGGACTGTTGGTGCCGGCGACGAGCCGCAACAGGGGACGCAACGCATATCTGCCGATGCCGACGATGGCCACGATAGCAAGCGCCGCCTGCCCGATCGCGAGGAGCAGTCCCTGCAAGACCGGCCCCTGATCCTCGTGGCCCAGAATGCTGACCATGAGCAAGATGGGAATGACCGCCAAATCCTGCATCAGGAGCACGGCGAATGAGGTGCGTCCGGTCTGCGAGCCGAGCCGTTTCGCTTCCGAGAGAAGCTGGATCACGATCGCGGTGGAAGAGAGCGACAATGCAGTGCCGACAACCGCCGATTCGGCTCCCGAAAAACCCATTGCGTAGGCCGCCGCGCCCAATACCATCGATGTCAGGACCACTTGCGCGCCGCCCAAGCCGAAAACCAGATGCTTCATGGTCATCAGGCGCTCGAAGGAAAGTTCGAGACCGATCAGGAAGAGAAGAAAGACCACGCCCAGTTCGCCGAGCGAGGCGATTTCGCCGCGTTCGGAAAGGCCCAGCCATCCGATGGCGGGGAAAATGGGCCTGATGCGGTCCAGCACATCGGGATTGAGCAAAAGCCCGGCGATGAGGAAGCCCAGGACCGAACTGATGCCGAGCCTGATGAACAGCGGAACGATCAGTCCAGCGGCTGCAAGCACGATCAGGAATTCGCGATAATGGGATAGTGTCTCGGCCGCCATGCGTGTAGTTTTATGGGCGTCATGACATCAACGCAAAGAAAAACCTCGAAACCGCGCGGGCGCGAGCTTGGCCTGCCGTTTCCCGGAGAAACCGGAGCGCACAACGCCATCACCGATGTGGCGGGCGTGGACGTTGGCTGCGTTACGCTGATTGCCGGAGATGGCCCGCTTGTGATGGGCAAGGGTCCGGTCCGCACCGGCGTGACCGCAATCCTGCCGCGCGGACGTCACACGCGCATGTTCCCTGCCTTGCCGGCAGCTACAGCCTCAACGGCAATGGCGAAATGACGGGCCTTTTGTGGATCGAGGAATTCGGCCAGCTTCAAACGCCGGTCACCATCACCAACACGCATTCCTGCGGTGTCACGCGCGATGCGACGCTTCAGTGGATGGCGGCCCGGAAGATTGGCTCTGGGCAGGACTGGGGATTGCCGGTTGCGGCGGAAACCTATGACGGCGATCTCAACGACATCAATGGGTTTCATGTGACCGCCGCTCACACCATTGCAGCCCTCGACAAGGCCCAAGGCGGGCCAGTCGAACTTGGCAGCGCCGGGGGCGGCACCGGCATGATCTGCTACGACTTCAAGGCGGGAAATGGCTCGTCTTCGCGGGTGATCGAGATCGCGGGCCGGAGATTTGCCCTCGGCGTTTTTTCTGCAAACGAATTTCGGCGATCGCAATGACTTCACGGTGCTGGGTGTGCCGGTTGGCCGTCACGCCGATGTTCCAAGACTGCGCAATCGCGACATGGGCTCGGTCATTGCCATCGTTGCCACCGATGCGCCGCTGCTGCCGCATCAATTGAAGCGGCTGGCGCGGCGCGTGCCGCTCGGTCTTGCGCGCACCGGCACATTCGGATCGCACACATCGGGTGATATCTTCCTTGCCTTCTCTACGGCGAACAAAGAGGCTCTGGAGGCGCGGGGCGCCGTTCATTGTCTCGAATCGGTTGCAGGCCCCGAGATCAATCTTCTCTTCAATGCCGTCGTGGAAGCGACGGAAGAAGCGGTGATCGACTCGATTCTCGCCAGCAACACCATGACCGGGCGCGATGGCAACACGTCCTATGCGCTGCCGCATGAGGCGCTGCTCGACGTCATGCGGAAAGCGGGGCGGATTTAGCCTTCCGCCGCGACCCTCGGTGTTGATGCGGCAATCATCCGCGTGGCGACATAACCTGCGGCCATCGCTGCCACGAAGGCAACGCTCTCGATGCGTCCAAAGACGAGACCCGCGATCGCAGGTCCGGGGCAAAGTCCGCTCAATCCCCAGCCGAGGCCGAAGAGCGCGCTGCCGCCGATGAGTTTTGCGTCGATGGTCCGACTCTGGGGTAGTGAGAATACGTCGGCGGCGAAGGGCCTCGATCTTGCGAAGGCGAGGCGGTAACCGAGCAGCGTGACGATGAGTCCGCCCGCCATGACGAAGATGAGTGTCGGATCCCACGCGCCCGCCGGATCGAGGAAGTTCAGAACTTTCATTGGATTGACCATGCCGGAGATGGCGAGGCCGGAGCCGAACAGGAGCCCCGAAACAAAAATTGCGAAGCGTCCCATGACTTAGACTCCACTCATGTGGCGCGTGACAAAAACGGTGACGATGGCCACGGCCATGAAGGTGCACGTGGCGGCGAGCGAACGTTTCGAGAGCCTTGCCAAGCCGCAGATGCCATGACCCGATGTGCAGCCGGAGCCAAGGCATGTGCCGGCGCCCACGAGCAATCCAGCGGCGGCGATGGTGGGCAAGTTGCCGGAAAATGCCATTGCCGAACTGTCGAAGAAAAGCAGCCCGCTCCATGCGGCGCCCGCCAGCATGCCGATGACGAAGACCAATCGCCACCTGAATTCATAGCCCCAGTTCAGCGTGAACAGCCCGCCGAAAATGCCGCTCGCTCCCGCGACTCTGCCGTTGAAGGCCATGAGGACGGCGGCGGAAAGGCCGATCAGAATGCCGCCGATCAATCCGGCCAAGGGTGCGAATTCGGTTGCTAGCATGATGCCTCCTCCAGAACCGTGACATTAGCCCATGTGGCGGGCTATGGGGAAGTCATGCACGGCACTCAAGCGTAGAGTATGGGTTCTTCAAGGCGCGCGCACGGGCGACAATGCGCAGGCGGCTGAACTTGCACATCGCCTTTCGCTGAGCTTCGAAATCAAGCCGCTCACTTACAACCTGCTGCACAATCTACCCAACATTCTCCTGGGCGAGAGTGCCGCGAGTGTCGGCGCCGGAAAAGAAAGTCTGCGCGCGCCTTGGCCGGACCTTGTGATTGCAACGGGCAAGCGGGCCGCGCCCGTTGCGCGCTGGATCAAGCGGCAATCGGGAGGCCGCGCGAAGCTCGTGCATTTGGGCCGTCCGCGCGCGCCGCTCGAGGCTTTCGATCTCGTCGTTACGACACCGCAATATGGTTTGCCGCCAGCGGAGAACGCCGTTGTGGCGCCTTTGCCTTTCGCGACTCCTCGGCCATCCGACCTCGTGCAAATCGCGACGTGGCAAGCAGAATGGGAGTATCTGCCGCGCCTTGGCTTGCGGTGCTTGTTGGCGCGGGCGCTATCCGGTTGCGGCTTGGGGCGGCGGAAGCAGGATCATTGAAGCATGCAATCGAACGCGAGATCGAAGCGCGTGGCGGTTCGGTTATCGTCGCTGGATCGCCTCGCACCGATGCGGGCGTCTTGGAGGTACTGTCGCACTTCCAGAGTCCACATCTCTCCATGGCATGGAAGAAGGACGATGGCGGCGCATTTCAAGCGCTGCTTTCTCTCGCCGACAGATTTGTCATCACTTCCGATAGCGTGTCGATGATCAGCGAGGCGCTGAGCAGTGGCAAGCCGGCGCTCGCATTTCCATTGCCGCAAACGTCATGGCGCATGGGCTGGTCCGCGCAAAGTGGAATTACCGCGGCGCTGGCGCGTTCAGGACTGCTACAGCCGCCGCGCGACATCTCAAGATTGACTGGCGATCTGGTGCAAGCGGGTTACTTGGGCGTTCTAGGCCAGCGCGAACCGTCCCGCCCGTTTTTGCGCGCCGATCAGCATGTAGTAGAGCGGATCAGGCAGTTGCTGGCTTCCGCCTGAGCGAATGCGGAGCAAACTTGCTCAGAAGTCTTTCGCATAGCGCAGGCCGTCGTAGATCGCGGCGTGGATGTTGCGCGAGGCGACCGCGTCACCGATGCGATAGAGGCGGAACTTGCCTTGCGGATTGCGCACCAATTCCTGCGGCCTTCCGGCGATCAGCGCGCCGTAATCCACTTCGCCGAGGTTCTTCGAATACGGCTTCAGTTCGAAATAGAGATCGGCAAGCGGCAGCGTGCCGTTCTCGACGACCACCTGATCGGCGATGCGCTCGCCGCAATCGGCTTGCGTGTAGGGACTCCACAGCGTCGCCTTGATGCGATTGCCATGGCGCTCCAATGCGCGGATGCGGGTCATTGTGGTGATGCGCACGGAGCGCTTGGTCATGATCTTCATGTAGGGCACGAGATTGAGCCCACCCATGTCGGGTGCGAAGAAGCGCTCGGGGCTGACGATTTCGAGCGGCACGCCCCTTTCGGCAATGAACTCCGCCGCCGCCATGCCCGGATGCGCGCCGTTGTCGTCGAAGAGCAGCACCTCGCCCGCGGGCTTCACGTCGCCCGAGAGAATGTCCCAGGCGGAGACCGCGAGATCCGCGCCACTGTCGATCGCCCGGTTGGCGGGAAGGCCGCCGGTCGCGGCGACGACGATATCGGGTTCGAGCGCCAGCACGGTCTCGCCATCGGCGATGGTGTTGAAGCGGATGCCGGCGCCGAGCTTTTCGAGTTGCGAGACGCGCCAATCGACGATGCCGATCATCTCCGCGCGGCGCTTCACTTGGATCGCGAGCCTGATCTGGCCGCCGAGTTGGTTCGCCGCTTCGAGCAGCGTCACGTTGTGGCCACGCTCCGCCGCAACCCGCGCCGCTTCGAGGCCGGCCGGCCCGCCGCCGGCAATCACGACATGCTTCGCCTTCGATGCCTTGGCGATCACATGGGGCATCGTGGCTTCGCGGCTCGTCGCCGGATTGTGAATGCAGAGCGCCTCGTGGCCTTCATAGATGCGGTCGAGACAATAGGTGGCGCCGACGCAGGGGCGGATGTCCTGCTCGCGGCCTTCCATGATCTTTTTGACGATGTGCGGATCGGCGATGTGAGCACGGGTCATGCCGACCATGTCGAGCTTGCCCTCGGCTATGGCGTGGCGCGCGGTCGCGACATCGTTGATGCGCGCGGCGTGGAACACCGGGAACTTGGTGGCCGCCCGCACCTCGCCGGCGAAATCGAGATGCGGCGCGGACTTCATGCCCATGATCGGGATCACTTTCACCAAAGCCGCGTCATGCTCGATATGGCCGCGCAGAACGTTGAGATAGTCGATCAGCCCCGAGTTCTTCAGCCGCTGACAGATTCCGAGACCCTCCTCCCGCGAGAGGCCCTTGTCCCAATCTTCGTCCGCCGTTAGGCGGCAGCCGAGGATGAAATCGGGGCCCACTTTTTCGCGGATCGCCGCAAGGACTTGCATGATGAAGCGCAGGCGGTTTGTCAGATCGCCGCCATACTCATCGCCGCGCTCGTTGGTGGCCGGGCTCCAGAAACCGTCGGCAAGATGGCCCTGACACTCGATCTCGACGCCATCGAGGCCCGCCGCTTTCATACGTTCCGCCGCCGCCGCGTAGTCCTTGACGATGCGGGCGATGTCCCAATCCTCCATCTCCTTGGGAAAGGCGCGATGCGCCGGTTCTCGGATGGGCGAGGGCGCAAGCACCGGCAGCCAGTCGGACTTGTTCCAGTTGGTGCGCCGGCCGAGATGGGTGATCTGGATCATCACTGCCGCGCCATGCTCGTGGCATTCGTCGGCCAGCCGCTTCATCAGTGGCACGATCTCGTCGCGATAGACATGCAGGTTGCCGAAGGCGGGTGCGGAGTCGCGCGACACGACGGCCGAGCCCGCCGTCATGGTGAGCGCGATGCCGCCCTTGGCTTTTCCACATGGTAGAGCCGGTAGCGGTCGGTCGGGAGCCCGTCCTCATGATAGTTCGGCTCATGCGAGGTCGACATGATCCGGTTCTTCAGCGTGAGATGTTTCAGCCGGTAGGGCTGGAGCAGAGGGTCGATGGAGCGGACGAGCGTGGTCATGGCGGAAGACTAGAGCAAAGATCGAGCCGCACAACTCATTCTGCGGCAGCGGCCCGCGCGGGCGCGACAGGCGCCCACAGCGTTTCATTGCCCTTGGCGGGATCGCGTGGGACGAGCATGGAGAGAATGAGGCCCAGGCCCGCGATGAATACGCCAATCCAGAAGACCGCGGTGTAGTCCACGTCCCACAACAGCCCGAGCGGGATCGGGATGAACACGGCGGCGATGTGGTTGATGGAGAAGGCGACGCCCGCCGTCGGCGCCATGTGCTCGGGATCGCCGATCTTCTGGAAGTAGGTGCGGTGCGCGATCGACATGGAGAAGAAGGCGTTGTCGAGCATGTAGAGCGCTGCTGCGATGTAGGGATTGGTGGTGATCGCATAGGCGGCGAAGACCGCCATCAATCCGATGTGTTCGATCTGGATGGTGCGGCGTTCGCCCCATCTCTCGATGGCGCGGCCAAAGTGTGGGGCGACCAGCATTGTAAACACCGCGTTGGCCAGAAACAGCAGTGTCATTTCGGCGACGCTGTAGCCGAACTTCTGAACCATCATGAGCACGGCGAAGATGATGAAAATCTGCCGCCTGGCGCCGCCCACGAAAGTGATGGCGTAATAGAGCCAATAGCGCTTGCGCAGGATGAGCGCGCGGCGCTGCTCTACTTTCTGCGGGAAAACCGGAAAGGTGAACCAGAGTGTCAAGCCGATGGCGGTTGCGACCAGACCGCCCGCGAGAAACACCCACATGAAATCGAGTTCGAGCCATTTCCAGGTGATGAAGATGAGTCCGTAGGCCGCAATGGTCGACATCGAGGCGAAGGAGACGATCTTGCCGATGCGGCTTGGCGCGTGCTCCTTTTCGAACCATTGCAGCGAAAGCGATTGCGCCACGGTTTCATAATAATGGAAGCCGAGCGATTTGATGAGTGTGGTGATGTAGAATCCCATGGCCCACGGAAAGAAACCGGTGAGGGCGACGCCGAAACCGATGGTCAGGATCGACAGGATGCCAAGCGTCTGCTCGCGCATGAGGATCAGGAGGAATACGGCGGCGAAGGCGAGGAAGCCGGGGATTTCGCGCACGGTGTGCAGAATGCCCTGCTGTTCGCCGCCAAAACCCACCACGTCGACCGCGAAGTTGGTGTGGAGAGCATTCCAGGTGGCGAAGGCGAAACTGTTGGCGCAGGCCATCAGCGCCAGCATGGCGAAAGGCGATTTCCAGCGGGCAGGGGCTGACATGCCGCGGCTTTAGCGCGGAACGGCTGAACTCAACAACCTGACGGCCATGCGCGGGGCGCAGACCTCAAAGTCCAAAGATAGGTTTGACCAAGCGGCGCAAGGACTCGGGCGCGGAGTAATAGGTTTTGCGCAGGAATGGCCGCACGGTTTCGAGATAGGCTCGGCCGAACAGCCGGCCCTTTGCGGTAAGCGGCAAGTAGTAATCCTCGGTTCCCATGGTGGCGGAACTCCACGACTCCTTGTGGGGATCGTAGGGGATCATGAGATCGAAGGCTTTCATGCCATCGCGAAGCGCCAACCGCTGCGACAGGTCCATATGCAGGCGGCCCGGAGAGAGATCGGTCAGCGCGTTCACGTGCGAGGTGATGTAAGCGAAATGGTGGCCGCGATAGCGCAGGCCAATTTCCCACGAGACCGGCTTGCCGCCCGCGGACATCTCCGTCACCACCACGTCGAGACCGCTCTTCTGGAGCCGCTTCAGAAATGCCGGGTGATGCGGACAGCCGATGACACGGTTCTGGCGCGCGCGTTCTTCGAGCCAGGCATTCTTTTCGGCGAATGCCTGATTGAGCGCCAATCCGCTCGCGGGTCCCGGTGGCAAGCGCATGAACTCGACCGCGCCCATGGTCTCAAGTTCTTTTCTGATTTTCTTGCGCCGTTTGCGCTGTGCCGAGGTGTAACGCGCGTCGTAGGCTGCTTCATCGGTGTACTGAGTGAGATCGAGCCACGCTGCCTTCTCGGAAAGCTGCGCCTTGCGCATGTTCTCTTCGGCAAATGGCTGAAGTGCTGCATCGTTGCGCACATAGCGCAGCCACAAGAGATCGATGCCCTTGATCTGTTTCAGAAACGCGATCGCGCTGCCACCCATTGCCTCGGGCAATAGCCCTTGGCCAGAACGATATCGCCATATTGCGCGAACGGATCGGAAAGCCATCGGGCCATCCGCACGCCCTTGCGGATGGTTCTAACGAGCGGCATGGCGAAGACGAGATCGCCGCCGCTGTAGCCTGTCACGATCAGCGGTTCGGCATTGTTGCCGCATGCCGCATAGACATCGCTCCAGGCGGAGAGCCAATCATGGCTTTGGAAGACGATGAGCGGATTGGCGGTCATGTCTTCCAGCCGCTTCCACTCCGCCGCCAATGCGGCGAGACCTGCTGCCGATGTGACCAGCGAGAGATGCGCGCCGGCGGGCAAGGCTACGGATTCGGAAGCAATATCCCGCCCGGCCGCCAAGGCAGCCGGACGGGCCAATTCGGAAGTTTTCGAAAGCTGCATGCGCCGCGTCCCGGAATAGGAAGCGGATCATGGAGCCTTAAACCCTTCGAAAGCCTTTACGAAGGGCTTCCAAACTGCCGCGGTTACTGTTGCTGCGCGGGAGGCTCGCCCTGGGGCGCGGGCGCGCCGTCATCAGGCCCATCCATCATGTCGCGGTGGCGGCCACGGTGCTTCATGCGGTCGTCGGGAGTTAACACACCGTCACCGTTGCGATCCATTCTGGCAACCATGCCGGAAAGTGGCTGCTTGTATTCGTCAAGCGTCACCTGGCCATTGCCGTCGCGGTCGAAGCGCTGGAACTCGCGGACCATTTCCTCGTTGCGGGCCTTGAGCCAGAGGCCCTGGAATTCCTGAAGCGACAGCGTGGCGTTCTTGTCGCCATCGAATTCGCCGTGCCAGCTCGTGCGGTTGGTGTCGATCTCTTCCTGGCTGAGCTTGCCGTCCTTGTTACCGTCGTAACGCTCGGTCATCATTTGCATATTGTGCATGCCATGACCGCCATGGCGGCCCCATTTGCGGCCTTGATCGGCTGCCGCGAGGCGGCGAGTGTCCCAGCGGATACCAGGGCGCCGACGGCGAAAAGGGCAATTTTGGTGCGACGTTGCATTATCAATCTCCTTGAGGGTTTGCAGAGGTCTTCGCCCCCAAAGACGGCCACACGGTGGAATTCCGGCGGTGGGCCACGTGAAATCTCGGTAATGTGATGGAGATGAGGTCAGTACCACAGACCCATGCGCTGCCACTGGACGCGCGGATTGCGGATTGGCGGAATGATGGACCGGCCGGGATGCGGGTTTCCCTCCACAACAATCGCGGGTTGCGACGTTTCGTGCCGCAAAGCCATGAGCCGTTCGATGCGATCTTCGGTTTTGGGATGGGTGCGGAGCATGGAGGGCTCGGGAACGCGGCCGCCGGGGAGCGCCAGTCCTTCCCAAATGCCGCGCTGCCTGCGCTCGAGTGACGTAAGCGCCGAGGCAAGGCCTTCGGGATCGCCGGTCAATGCCGCGCCATCGAGATCGGCGTCGTATTCGCGGGTGCGCGAGAGGGCGAGTTGCAGGAGACCGCCGATGGTGGGCGCCGCGATCATCAGCACCAGGCCATAGATCGGGATCTGCCAGCTCGTTCCGAAGATGATCGGTATGCCAAGCCATCCCACCGTCGAAATCAGGCTGGTGATGCGGTTGAACACATCGGCGAGGCCCATGACTTTGAGGTCGCCGTTGCGGATATGGGCGGTCTCATGGGCCAGAATGCCGGCAAGCTGGCGCAGGTTCATGGCGCGGATCAAGCCGTCGGTGACGGCGATGGCGGAGTCTTCCTTGCGGCCGACCGCGAAGGCATTCAGCATCTTGCTCGGCACATAGTAGAGATGCGGCACGGCCGGGAGTTCGGCTCGCGCGGCAAGCTCGCGCACGATGCGGTGGATTTCGGGCAATTCGTCTGGCGTCAGCGGCCGCGCTTTGTAGAGTCCCAGCACCATCTTGGGCGAGGCGCGGCCGAGCGTCCAGATGCCGATCGCGGTGGCAACCGCCGCCCAGATCAATCCTTGCGGCCCGAACACAGTCCAGGCAATGGCGGCAACCAGCAGCGCCGAGCCGCCGACGAGGATGACGGGTGTGCAGGAAGTTTCGCACATCTGTGGCTGCGGCGGGCTTCAGGATTGAGATTTGCTTTCGGCAACATTCTTGCTTTCCTCGAACGAGACCAGTTCGCGCATCAGGCTGCCCAGCGTTTCGCGCGCGTCGCCTTCCAGCGGAACCGGGCGGCAGACAGCCTTGGCCGCGAGACCAATGCGCGCGGTCAGAATGCCGTTCACGGCACCCTCGCCGAAGCGCGCCGACAACCGGCCGAGCAGGCCCTTGCCGAGCAGATGCTGAAGCAGCGTGTCGGAAAGCGCAAGTCCGCCAGCGACGGCAAGGTGGGCGATGACGAGCCGCGCCAGCCGCCAGGTGGACAGCGCCGATGGCCTGCCGCCATAAAGCGATGCGATTTCGCGCAGCATGCGAATGTTCTGCGCGGCGACGAAGAGAATATCGAGCGCAGCCGCGGGCGTGACTGTCGTCAGAAGCGTCACCCGGCGCGCGGCGCGGGCGACGATGCGGTGGGCTTCATCATCGAGGGGGCTCAGCAACAGGCGCTCGGCCAGACGCATGCGATTGCGGGGATCGATGATCTCATGATCGTGCGAAACAAGCTGCTTGAGGCCATAGGCGCAGTCGGCGCGGGCGGCATAGAGCGAACGGAGATTCGCGGTTGCCTCGTCCGCCGCTGCCTTGTCATCGAAGTTGATGGCGTGGGCCGCTTTCGACTGAATGTGTTCGATGCGGCGCAGGCGGATAAGGCCCCAGATTTCACGAAGAATGATTGCGGCCGCGGCCAGACCAGCGAGGCTGGCGGCGGCGGCCGCCGCGTAACCAAAGTAGATCGACCGCGAAAACAAATCTTCGATCAACGCAAGCGCGGCATTGCCCGCCCAAAGGGCGATGAGCAAGAGGAGTGCGCTGAAGAGAACGCTCGCCCACTTGAAACGTCTCGGCGTGCTTCGCTCTATCGCCGATCGCGGCACGGCGACGAGGCCCGTATCCTCGGGAAGATTTTCGATCTCGATGCCAACAACGGCGCGCGGCGCCCGGCGTTTTTCGAGGCTGCGGGCTCGGCATCCAGGATGAATGCCGCGGGCTTGCGGGTGTCGCTCATCCGATGCGATCTCCAATCAGGAATTCGACGGCGCGGTCGAGGCGGATGTGGCCGTAGTGGCCATCCTTGGCAAGCGGCGGGCGGAACTTCACGAAGCGCAGGCTGCCCTCCATTTTTCCTTCGAGAGCCTCCTTTGGATCGGACGGAAGATCGCCGGGAAAAATCGCTGCTTCGGTTTCGCCATTGAAGCCGGTGCCGCCGATTTTCTCGCCTGCTTCCGGAATGCCCGCGATGCAGGCGAGTTCCTCGCCCTTCTGGGTGACGCGGGCTTCGCGCGTCGCACGGATGGCGGCGATTGCCGCGACATCGATTGCGGCCCCCGCGTATTCGGCGCGCGCCATGGCTTGCGAAACGATGGATCGCAGGATGGCCTCGAGGCGGTCGTGGCTTGTGTGATGCACGAGATCGGCCTTGGTCGCGGCGAAGAGAATGCGATTGATGCGGCGGCCGAGGAGGCCGCTCATGATCGAGTTCTTGCCCTGCCGGAAGCAGGAGAGAACATCGGTCAATGCCGCGCCCAGATCGTTCACGGCATCAGCTCCGGCATTGAGCGCGGTCAGCGTATCCACCAGCACGATCTGCCGGTCGAGCCTGGCAAAATGATGGAAGAAGAATGGCTTCACGATCTTCGAGACATAGGCATCGTAGCGCCGCTGCATGAGGGCGGCGAGGCTGCCTTTCCGGATTTCCGTGTCTGCCGCAATATCGAGCGGCGCGAATGTGAGCATCGGCGAACCTTCGAGATCGCCGGGCATGAGGAAGCGGCCCGGCGGAAGCGTCGAGAGCGATACGCCATCGGCGCGGCAGCGGGCGAGATAGGCGGTGAAGAGCTGTGCCGCCTTCACGGCTTGCGATTCGTCGGCGTCGGCATCGGCACTGAGTGATGAAAGGAACGCATGCCATTCCTTCGCAAGCTTGTCGCGTGGCGGTTTGCGGCTTGTCGCCAGCGTGCTTGCCGACCACTCCGCATAATCCATGTTCATGAGCGGCAGGTCGAGCAGCCATTCGCCGGGATAGTCGACGATGTCCACATGCAACCGGCCGCGGCCGATGTTCCTCGCGATGAGACCCTGCGGCTCGAAGTCGATGGTGAGGCGAAGCTGGCTGATGCGTCTCGTGCTTTCGGGCCAGTGGCGGTCTTCGCCTTTCATGGCGGCGAGATTGTCTTCGTAGGCAAAGCGCGGCAGGCTGTCGTCGGGCTGCGGTTCGAGATAGACGCGCTGGATGATGCCACGCGCTTGCGCCTCGAACATCGCAAGGCGCGTGCCGTTCAGGAGGGCGTGTACAAGCGCGGTGATGAATACGGTTTTGCCCGAGCGCGACAGGCCGGTCACGCCGAGGCGGAGCGCGGGCGTTACAAATCCGGCGGCAAAATCCTTGAGGCCGCCGGCCGCCAGCCTGCCGCCATCGATGAAATTGGAGAATTGCAAAGCCTAGACGCCCACGGGTTGCACCGGCGCACATATTTGGGGCTGCGGGTCTCCAACACAAGGGGAAGTTTAATCCGCGGCGGAAACACCCAGGTCCTTGGGGCGGATGAAATGGCGGAGCGTGCCTTTGGCGATTTCACTCCATCCGCCGGTGGGAAACTCGATCACCGCGAGGGCCGCAGCCGGATATTTCTTCTCCATGCGCGCGATGAGTTTGGCGTCTCCCATTTGCGAGAGGCGGCGCGCCGCGCGCTCCATGGAAGGATTGTGGCCCACGATCATCAGCGTGCCGATGGTATCCGGCTGGCTGGAAGCGGCATCAATCAGCTTGCCGCCGTTGCCGAAGTCGTAGATGTCTTCGAGGAAAGTGACTGCGACGGATTGTTTGATGCCGGGCGCGACGTATTTCCATGTTTCGCGCGCTCGTTTTGCCGGCGAACACAGAACGGTTTCCGGAACAAGGCCGTGCTCTGTGATCCATTTGCCGATTGCCGCTGCCGCGGCTTCGCCGCGCTTGGTGAGCGGACGGTCGCGGTCGTCGAGGCCGGGCGTGGCCCAGCTCGATTTGGCATGGCGGAGAAGGAGAAGCCGTCGCATGGCGCGCTCTATGGGTGGCGATTGCGACGGGATGATGAAGCTTCTTTCTCTTCCCCAGCTTCGCTGGGGAATTGGCCCGAAGGGCCGATGCGGTGTCTATCAAGGTACGGAGTCTTCGGCGTTGAAATGCGAGAGTCCGTACCTTCATCAACACCCCATCCCCGCCTTCGGCGGCACTTCCCCACGCTTGCGCGCGGGGGAAGAGAAATCACTTGCTGTTGCCTATGAAATCGTATGGCGTGCCCTGATAAACCTCGTTGATCCAGTTGCCGAACAGGAGATGCGCGTGGCTGCGCCAGCGGTTTTCGGGCGGGCGCGTGGGGTCGTTCGACGGAAAATAATTTACGGGGATTTCAATCGGCTTGTTGGCGTTCCGGTCGCGCCAATATTCATCGGACAGCGAACAGGTGTCGTATTCGATGTGATTGAACATATAGAGCGAGCGGTGCGGCGCGTCGGCGATGAGGCAGAGGCCCGCTTCGTCGGATTCCATCAGCACCTCCAAACCTTGGCCTTCGCGAACGTCGGCGCGGTGGTTCTCGGTCCAGCGCGAGACGGGGATCGAGAAGTCGTCGGAGAAGCCGCGCAAGTAAGGCGAGGCGGGATTGAGATTGCGGTGGCGATAGACACCGAAGCGTTTCTTCGGAAGCGCATATTTCGGCGTTGCGTGGAAATGATGCAGTGCCGCCTGCGCGCCCCAGCAGATATGCAGCGAGGAATGCACGTTGGTCTGGGTCCAGTCGAAGATGCGGCAAAGCTCGTCCCAATAAGTGACCTTTTCGAATTCAAGCTGCTCCACCGGAGCGCCGGTGACGATGAAGCCGTCGAAACGTTCCTCCCTCACGTCCTCCCAATCGCGATAGAAGGCGAGCATGTGTTCGGCCGGCGTGTTCTTCGGCGTGTGACTGGTGATCTTGATCAGCGTGAGCTCGACCTGCAGCGGCGTGGCGCCGATCAACCGTGCGAACTGTGTCTCGGTCTTCACCTTGTTGGGCATGAGGTTGAGAAGGCCGATGTGCAAGGGGCGAATATCCTGGCGCAGTGCTGTCTCCTCCGTCATCAGCATGATGCCTTCCTCGGCAAGCGTCTGGCGGGCGGGGAGATCGTTGGGAATGCGGATGGGCATGAGTGTCAGCGGCTGTCGATGGCGCGGGAGAGGAGGGCGAGGAAGTCTTCCTCGGTCTTGACCGGTGGAATGTCCTCCATGGCGACGGTGTAGCCGTGCTTCTCCGCGATCTTCTCGTAAAGCGGCACGCGGTGGTGAAGCAATTGCTCGAAACCCCAGACGGCAAAACCATCAGGATCGACGGCGTTGTCGTCCTTGATCTTGTTCAGCGACTTGTACTCCTCCCACTTCGCCTCGAGAAACTGGGGTTGGTAGTACATTGGCTTCGGATATTTGCGGAAGCGCTCGACCAGCGTCTTGGTGTGCGCGGCATTGCCGCGGATGTAGAGCAGCAGCGTGTTCTCCGAGAGCGATTTGAGCACTGGATCGCCGGCATTGTCTGCATCGACGACTTCGCACAGGCTTCCGCCTGAATCGCAGACGAAGTGATCGTAGCGGTAGATGTCGCGGGCGCGTTCGATGAATTCGGCCACGTCCATCAGCGAGCGGATTTCGGCTTCGCGGTGCTGGTTCTGGCGGCGCTTGTATTCGGCGAAGGGGATACCGCCCTTCTCCGGATTGCCGGGCTTGCCGAGATAGGTCGAGAGCGGGTCGAGATTGTCGAAGGTGATGTTGGAGCGGATATAGATCGAATCCGACAACAGCAGCCCCCGAAGGAACGGCACCTTCATGGCTTCGCGCTTGAAATTGTCGACGATGTGCTCGTCCATGTAGCGCGTGCCGATCCGGTAATCGACGGAATACTGGAACCAGTTGTGGTCAAGCAGCACACGCGCCAGCGTGGTTTTGCCCACCCCGGACATGCCGAAAATGGTGACCGCCTTGGAGGCTACCCCTCGAAAGTCCTTGCCGGATTTGAAGCGCATGAGCCGCTGATAGCGGATCGGCGGGTTTCAGCGCAACTGGCCTCAGAAATCCTTGGTCAGGCGGAAATCGACCGCGTGCGAGTCGAACTGGTAGAGGTCCTGGTTCGAGTCGTTGCGGGTGTATGTGTATTCGAGCACCGGTGCATAGCCCCAGATGTCGAAGTCGCGCTTGGTCAGGCGAACCGTGCCGATGTAGCGCGTATCTTCACGGGCGCTGCCGAACACCGGATGGCGGGCATCGAAATCGGAGAAGCGTGCCTCGCCGCGCAGCGTGGTGGTGATGCCGGCCGGCAGTTCCTTGTAGATTTGGAGATTGGCGGACCGCGTCCAGTAGGCCATTGTATCGGCGTCCGCGGTCACGCGGTCGACGCCTACGCCGAGGGTCACCGCGAGCGACTCGTTGAAGGCATGGGTCCAGGCGAGGCTATTGAGGCTGGCGGTGCCGTCGCTTTCCGGGCTGTTCGGATTGGTTCTGAATTCGAACACCGAAGACGCATTCAACTGGTCCTTGGGACCAAGCTGCTTTTGCATGCTGACGCGGGGCCCAACCGCATAGCTGTTGAGATCGAAGTTCTCGAACGCCGTGCCGTTGAAGAAGTGGCCGAAAGACTGGCTGCCCACGGCGCCCAAGCCAATATAACCCGTGTCGGCGAGGTAGCGGAACTCGACGGATTGGCTGGTGGTCAGCGTGTCAAGTCGCCGTCATCGTATTTGCGGCCCGTGACGCCGCCAGCGACGATGGCCGAGAGGTTGTTGCCGAGCCGTTTGCTGTAGGCGCCGTTGAGGCCGCCAGCGAAGCCCAAGCCACTCGTTTCCTCCGAAAGGCCGTTCACCTTGAAGGGGATGCCGTTCACGTAGATCGTATCGTTGTAGGTGCCGTTGGTGATGTTGCTGTTGGGCGCGACCGATGCAAAGGCGCTGATGCTATAGGGGCGGCGCGCGTCGATGGTATCGATGAAGGATTTGACGCCTTGCGCCTCGCGCTGATCGGGTGCTGCCGCCATCAATTGTTCGAGATGATGCTTGGCGCTGTCGTCTTCTTCGAGAATATAGAGCGTCTTGGCAAGTTCGGCGCGCACCAGCGTGAGTTTCGGATCGTCGGCGAGTGCCGCGCGGAACTTCTTGACCGCGCCCTTGTAGTCGCGGCGGCCCTTGAGGATCATGCCGTCGACGAAAAGCTTGCGGTTCGCGCCGAATTCGCCTTCCAGCGGATAACGTTCGACGAGGTTTGCCGCCAGCTCATGTTGGCCGGAGTTGCACAGCGCGATCAGCAGCTTGATGCGCTCCAGTTCCGACATCGCCTGGTAGGCTTGCGCCTGGCTGTCGAGAATGGGCGCGGGATTGGCCCAAGCTTGCGCGGGAAGCAGCAGTGTTACGGCAACCGCCGCCGCACAAGAAAGGGCGCGCCAGAAAGCGCGCCCTTCCTTTCTTCCCCTCGCAAATTTTAAGGCGTGCATCCCGTGCCGCCGGTGCAGTTGGTGCTGAACACGCCGCTATGCGTGATGTAGCCAACGCGGTCGTCGATGCCGGTGGTGCCGCTGCCGTATGGATCGACGTAGGTCCCCTTAACCGTGAAGACGCCTGTGGCCTCATTGAGTGTCGGTCCGAAGAATCCTCCGTAGACTGGGTTGGCGCCGCTGGTGGTTCCGCCCGCTGCCATGGTGGCCGTTCCGGTGAAAGTGTTGCCGGTGATGTTGGCGGAGATGTTGACTTGATCGCTGAAGTATCCTGGCCTGATGTGCTGCGGAGCGCCGGCGTTGGTTGTCACAGAGCCGTCGGCCCACTGTGTCACGTCTGCCGACACCGTGTAACGGTTCCAGCCGCCATCCTGGAACCAGGTCCAGTGTTCGGGCGTCAGGGCGCCGGAGATGGTTGGCGCCGTTCCGCCGAAATTAGCGGTGAGATTGGCGGTGCCCGACGACATGAAGGTCATGTTCGGTTCGACAATCTTGATGTCGGGAATGTTGGATGTCGGCGGCTCCCAGTTTGACGTGGTGCCATTCGAACCGTAAACGCCGGCATAGGTGGCGGTGCCGCCCGTCGGCATGGCTGTGGTTGGAGTGGCGTTGCCCGAGACGGCAAAGGCCTTGTGCGAAGGTTCGCGCCGCCGATGACGCGGAACGCCGAGACCGTGCTGTGGTCGAAGTCCCAAACCTGAAGTGCCGTGTCGGAATCGCGGTATTCATGATAGTCGGTGACGCCGGTCGTGAGGCTTGTCGGTGCTCCAAAGAAGGGAGAGTCGGTGGCCGTTCCGCTGGGGAACTCGGCCAGCGTCTGCGACCTCGGCCAGTTCGCATTATTGGCGGATTTGCTGTCGATGGCGATGGTGACCGAGCTCTTGTCGGCCGGCCGGATCATGGTTGACAAGGCTCCGGTCGTTTGCGGCGATACGAGAACGCCCTTTTCAAGAGCAATTGTTCTGTTGCCGGTGGTGAGCGTGCTGCCGCCGGCATCGGGCGCCACATTGGGCGGGGTGGTCGTCGTCCCGCCGCCGGTATTGGTCCCGCCGCCGGTGTTGGTTCCACCACCGAGATTGCAGTTCGCGTCATTGATGCCGCACAAATCGAAGCTGGCGGCGCTCGTGAACACACCGGATTCCCCCGGACTGCCGCTACAAGCGGCAAGCATCATTCCTGAAACAGCCAAAGCAAATAAGGAGACACCACGCATGACAGATTCCCACAACCCACGCCCAAAGATCGCTCAAATTGACTCTCCCGGACTAATTTTACGTTAAGCAACCGCGAGGGACGTGATTCAGATGGGAACAACCTTGCAAGCTCCGCCCACCTGGTACGAGGCGACCGCCGGGCGCGGCGCGATTCATCCGGCGCTCAGCGGCCGGCATGAGGCGGATGTCTGCGTCATCGGTGGAGGCCTCGCCGGAATTACGTCGGCACTTGAGTTGGCGAAGCGTGGCAAACGGGTGGCGCTGCTCGAAGCCGGCCGGCTTGCCTGGGGAGCCTCTGGGAGGAATGGCGGGTTTGTGTCGAGTGGTTTTTCGGAAGGCACTGAAGAGATTGAAAGCCGCGCCGGTCTTGATGGCTCCAAGGCTTTGCATCGCCTCTCCCAGCACGGCACGGAATATGTGCGGCGCAAGGTTTCCCAACTGGGGCCGGGCATCAAGACTGGCATGGCAAGCTTGTGGTGCTGCGCCACAGCGATGCCGATGGCCTGGCGCGGCACCGCGATCACATGGCGGCGCACTATGATGAGCAGATGGAGTTGCTGGAGACGGCGGAGACCCGCGCGCGTGTTCCTTCGCTCCGGTATTATCAATCTCTTTACTCTCCGGGCGGGTTTCACATTCATCCGCTGCGTTATGCATTGAAGCTGGCCGAGCAGGCGGCCAAGGCCGGTGTGGCGATCCATGAATCGACGAAGGCGCTGGCGATCGGGCGCGACGGAAGTGGTTTTGAAGTTATGACCGCTGCGGGGCGGGTGAGGGCGGCGTATGTGCTGGTTTGCGTTTCGGCTCTGGACCGCTCGCTCCATCGGCCAACCGGCCGCGCCATATTGCCGGTCGCAACTTATGTGGCCGTCACCGCCGCGGGAGCAGGGGCGTTTATCCCTGCGCGCCATTCCGTTTCCGATACGCGGCGTGCCGGAAACTATTTCCGGGTTGTCGACGAAAACCGCCTGCTTTGGGGCGGCGCAATCACGACGCGGGTTTCGGAGCCTCTACTGCTGGCGCTGCGGATGAAGCGGGACATGGTCTCGGTGTTTCCTCAATTGGGCGATCCTTCGATTGAACATGCCTGGGCGGGGATCATGGGCTACTCGCGCCACAAGATGCCGCTCATTGGACGGGACAGGGACGGCGTCTGGTACGCTACCGCTTTCGGAGGCCACGGCCTCAACACCACGGCAATGGCCGGTCTGCTCATGTCGCGCGCCATTACGGATGGAGACGACGAGTACCGCCGCTTCGGAGCCTACCAACCAGTGTGGGCGGGTGGGCCATTCGGACGGGCAGGGGTTCAGGGCGCTTATTGGTGGATGCAGCTCAAGGACCGGCTGGACGAGCGCCGCCACACTGCCGATTAGCGTCCCGAATCAGCCCTTTGCGTCAAATTCGAGGCATGCGGCGGTGGCGTCCGCAGGGCATTGCCGAAGCACCTCGCCCTCGCTATAAGCCGCCGCCTGAAAGTGAGTTCTGGGAGATTTGCGATGGCGATGGTTGTCGACGGCGACTACAAACCCAGCGAAGACGAGACTTTCATGAACGAGCGGCAGCGCGAGTATTTCCGCCGCAAGCTCAACGACTGGCGCGAAGATATCCTGCGCGAAAGCAAGGAAACGCTCAACCACCTCCAGGACGAGAACCACGTGCTCCCCGATCTCGCCGACCGTGCGTCCTCCGAAACCGACCGCTCGCTTGAACTTCGCACCCGCGACCGCCAGCGCAAGCTCATCGCCAAGATCGATGCGGCGCTGAAGCGTCTCGACGATGGCTCCTACGGCTACTGCGAGGAAACCGGCGACCCGATCAGCCTGAAGCGCCTGGATGCGAGGCCGATCGCAACCCTCTCCATCGAAGCCCAGGAACGCCACGAACGCCGCGAGCGGGTTTATAGGGACGATTGAATTTCTCCCCGGGGCAAGGCGTTCGCGCCGCCGCAATTTTCTTCCTCGCACCGCGTGTTCCGGCGCGCGCGGGAGAGAAGTCATCCGTATGCTGACTATTTCCCTGCTTTCACCTCAGCCGCCGTTCCGGCGGAAGCCGGAAGCCATGGCTGGTTTGCGAAGGAATAAGGGTTTTGAATGGATGCGGGCAAGCGCCGGCGCTTGGCAACGCCCAAATTCTCTCATCGGCCGTCCTCGGACTTGATCCCATAGGCGCTAACTTAAACACGAGACACCCCAAAAAGCCGTCATTCCAGCCAAGCCGGAGCGAAGCGCAGGCGCGAGCTGGAACCCAGCTTTGGTTCAGCAGGCGAGCCTGTGTCAGGCAAAGCTGGGTTCCAGCTCGCGCTCCGCTGCGCGTCGCTTGGCTGGAATGACGGATGTTTTTGCCTTAAGTTAGCGCCTATGGGGTCTAGCCCGCCGATGGAGGAACTGGGGTGCTCGAAGTGTATGATCTGGAGGAAACTGCTTCCATTTCAAAACCCCTTCTTCACGCTCCATCCCG